>NZ_JAPFCD010000018.1:0-84439 GCF_026153155.1 Photorhabdus aballayi
AAATAACTGTGATTGCCTATCTTAGTCGGCTATTTTTCTTAATGTTTTATATATATAAATACTATTTAGGACATATTTTTACAAATTGTTTATTAGCGGAAGATTGTGAAGTAAATCACATATTGGTTATTTATCTCTGTGCATATTGTTTCTGGATTCTGGAAAAAGGTCATGTGACTTTTTTTTGGCGGAGCTTATAGACTAATGTAAGGAATATGATAAAGGGAAATAGGCTATGAGACATTTCATTATTGATACGGATACGGCTTCTGATGATGCAGTTGCATTACTGATGGCGCTCCGTGAGCCTTCAGTTTTTATTGAAGGCATCACTATTGTTGCCGGTAATTGCGCTATTGATCAATGTAGAAAAAATGCGTTGGTCAGTATTGAAAAAGCAGGAACATATATTCCTCCAGTATATGAAGGAATGAGCAAACCATTATTTAGAGATCACTATACTTCATATCATATTCATGGAAAAGAGGGTATGGGTAATATGAATTTATCAGAGTCTTCGTTAATAGTAGAAGATAAACATGCAGTAGATGCAATTATTGATATTGTGAGAAAATTTCCTGGTGAGATAGAGATAATCACTTTGGGACCATTGACAAATATTGCAATGGCTGTCTTAAAAGATCCGGATTTATACAAATTTGTTAAAGTGATTTATATTATGGGTGGTTCTGGATTGAAGCCGGGTAATATTACACCATTAGCTGAATTCAATATTTATTCTGATGCCGAAGCAGCGCATATAGTATTGAATTCTGGATTGCCTCTTATATTTTGTGGATGGGAGTTAGGTATGGAGGAGGCTTTTATTGATGAGTTTGATATGGATAAATTAAATTCTTTAGGTGATCTTGGTCAGTTTGCCGTGAGCTGTAATGAAACATTGATTGAATTCAATGCAGGAAGGACGAATAGAAAAGGATTTGATCTGCCTGATCCTATCACAATGGCTATTGCTTTATATCCGAATGAAATGATAGAGGATAAATTAGAGGCGTATGGTTATGTTGAATATCAAAGCGCACGTTCATATGGGCATTTAGTTATTGACTCAACCGATCTTCTCAATCATCCCCATAATATGACTGTGGTGACCAAAATCAAGGATAAGATATTTAAGCATAAACTATTTACATTATTATCGTAATTTTAATCATATTAGGAGGATAAAAGATGAATTTTAATCCTGATTTACTGAGAAAGGTAGAGTTACATACGCATCTTGATTGTGGGTTAAGTTATCATTTCGTTAGAAAGCTTATTCCTGATATTACCTATAAGTCATTTTGTGAGAAATATATTGCCCCTGAAAAATGCCATGATTTAGGTGATTTTTTAAATAAGATCATGCCTTCATTGAATTTATTACAAAAAAGGGATGTGATAGCCGATGCTGTGGAAGATCTTTTCATACAATTGAAAGACGATAACGTAGTCTATGCTGAGATTAGATTTGCACCTTTACTTCATCTTCGTTTAGGATTAAATGAGCGCGATATTGTAGAAATTGTTTTGGAGGCAATGAAAAATTCTTCAATCAAATATGGTATAGCAGCAGGTTTAATATTATGTACATTGCGGCATTTTTCAGAAGATCAAAGTTTGAGAACCGCATATCTTGTCAATGAATATTCTAATTACGGTGTTGTTGCTCTTGATCTTGCTGCCGATGAGGCAAGATATCCACTTAATGCGCATTTGAATGCGTTTAGAATGGTGTTGGAAAATGGTGGTAATGTGATTGCGCATGCAGGAGAAGCGAAAGGGGCTGAAAGCGTGCGTGAGACTATCAATAAATTAAATATTTCTCGTATAGGTCATGGTGTCAGAAGTATTGAAGATCGAGATGTTATTGATCTTCTTATAGAAAGAAATATACATTTAGAAATTTGCCCGACATGTAATATTGTTTGCGATATTTATGATATCTATGAAAACCATCCAATTAATTTTTTAAAAGAGGTTGGTGTAAATATTGGGGTTAATACAGATACTCGGACAGTTGCAAATATCAGCTTATGTGAAGAATATTTTAAGATTAATCGATACTTTGGTTGGCAGTATAATGATTTTATTGAAATAAATTTGAATGCGTTATATTCTTCCTTTGGTAGTAATGAACTGAAAAGCCGATTGGAAAAGGAAATAGTGAGATTGCCATTGTGAAAATTAAAATTCTATTTATCTTTGTGCATAATGAGAGAAATTTCCATCAAATATATTATCTGTAATCTGTAATCTGTAATCTGTAATCTGTAATCTGTAATCTGTAATCTGTAATCTGTAATCTGTAATCTTTACCCTATGTGACCGGGGTGAGCGAGTGCAGCCAACAAAGAGGTAACTTGAAAGATAACGGGTATATACCTAATAGATTTCGAGTTGCAGCGAGGCGGCAAGTGAACGAATCCCCAGGAGCATAGATAACTATGTGACTGGGGTGAGTGAAAGCAGCCAACAAAGAGGTAACTTGAAAGATAACGGGTATACTTAGTTATGGCGTAATTTAAGACATAGTGGATTAGATATGGATCGGGATAAAGAGAATAAATTGAAAGATTATGTTGATAAATATCATCTTGATAGCATTCTGCCAGCAGCATTTATGCCAAAATTAGATGTGGTTGAAGTTAAGAAAAATACCTATCTTACACACCAGTCATCAATTTTTACTCATATCTATATTTTAGTTGAGGGTAAACTAAAGGTTGAGTTTTATAATATTAATGGAAAATTTTTTGTTTTTGCCTTTGCTAATCCTCTTTTTCTTATTGGAGATTTAGAGCTTTTTCATTCCCAAGGAGATAACATAATTAATACTGTCTTTGCTCAGGAGCGAGCAGTACTGCTATCAATTCCGTTAGAGACGGTAAGGATATTTGGATTAACAGATCCTAGATTTCTTCAATTTGTTTGTAAACAACTCAGTAATAAGCTTTTTGAGTCTTCTTTATTTCGAACGAGCGTATTTTTAACTGTTGAGGATAAGTTAAAGCGATTTCTTTACTATCATTCGAAAAGCAATGGAACTGTGTTGGTATTAGAGAAAAGGGAAGATTTAGCATCTGTTTTAGGTGTTTCAGTCAGGCAATTAAATAGAGCTATTAAGAGTTTGAATGAAAAAGGGATAATTATGTCAAAGAATAAGAACGTTGAAATTATTGATTATGATTTTTTAAAAAGAGATATTGATTTTCAATTTAATGTTAATTGATGAAAGTAAAAAATTCTATTTTCAAATGGCTGCATTGTTAGCAGAATAAACAATGCAGCAATCAACATAATGGTTAAATTACGATATAAAATTAAAGTAACCAGATTCTGAAAAATCTTTGCCAGATTCTTTGAAACGTTCTTTTGGTAGTGGGTAGCCAAAAGCGAGATATTTTTCAGCGAAATAGAGAGAGCTTTGATTGGTTAAGCCGATAGAATTAAGTTTATCAACAATGCTCTCTGGTAGATCACATTTGGCCTCTTTAATGTAATCAATGATAGTATTTTTTACACCGCTACCATCTGGCATTCTTATTTTTGGTCTGTCAATGATATATTCGGGTATTTTTCCTCTGAATGCTTCACGTAAAATATGTTTTTCTACCCCATTATTGAGTTTGTAAGAGAAATCCAGGCTTAAAACGTAAGGAACCAGTGCTGAATCCATAAAGGGAACCCTTGCTTCAACAGTATTTCTCATGCTTGCTCGATCAACTCTTTGTAAATCAGTTCTATGAAGGTTATTTAATCGATATAAGGAGAGTTGATGGGGGGCTGGGTAGGTCTTAAATAAATCGTAGCCAGCAAAAATTTCATCACTACCTTCTCCACATAAAGCAATTTTAAAGCCAAGGCGGTTAGCAATATAATAGCCAAAATGAGCAATATTCGAATCAATGGCATCGATTTGTTCGAAAAATTCACCATAATAGATAGCATCTTGGATATTATTGATTAATTCTTCTTGAGTAAACGTATATATAATGTGTTTTATCTTATTCTCAGAGCAATATCTTTGGGCAATTTCAATGTCTTTTGAGCCGGGTAACCCAAATGAAATTGCTGTAACATCGTGGTGATATTTGTGTGCAAGATACAGCACGATGGTGCTGTCTATGCCGCCGCTAAACATAATTGATATGGGCAAATCTGTGTCAACCCGCTTTCTAACTGCATTATCTAACAGTGAATAGACTTTTTCTTTTGCCTGTTCGAAATTGTCATTGCTTGCAGAAATATTGGTGTCGTAGCTAATATATTTCTCACTGGTAAAGCCGTCGAAAATTGAACCGGGTTCAACGGGTATAATTTCTGAGTTAAATTCGATTAATGATTTTATTTCTGACGCCACATACCAGTTACCCTCTTTTTGGGTGTAATAGAGTGGCTTTATTCCGACATGATCTCTTCCTAATAAGAATTTATTATTCTTATTATCAAATAGAATAAAACTAAACATGCCATCTAATTTTTTAATAAATGACTTACCATAGCAAATATAGGCAATTAGGGCGACTTCTGCATCACCGCCATTTTTAAATTGATAACCTTGTTTAGTTAATTCATCTCGAAGCGACTTATAATTATAAATTTGACCATTCAGCACAAGATGAAGATCATGTTCTTGATTTGATATGGGTTGATAGGCTGAATCACGTTCGACAATGGCAAGTCTGTTGGTTGCGATTGCAAAATTATTTCTGACAACCTTCTCATTAAACCGAGATGCATCACCTCGATGCGCTATTTTTGACATTATAATCTGTAGCTTATTTTCAATATCATTAATAAGCCTGTTTTCTGTATTAAAAATACCACCAATTCCACACATAGTGAATTCCTTTGGTTAAGAGTTATCAATGATGTTTAAACGTCTTCTGGTATAGGGCCAGAATATTTTAATTCATTCACATCGGCGCCTAATGTGGATATTTCGGCGAAATACTCTGGATAGGTTTGACCAACATGATATGGCTCACTAATAATGAGTGGTTCATCACAATGTAAACCTATGGTTGTGAGCGCCATGATTAATCCATGATCGTAATGACCATCAACAATAACACCGCCTTTATATCCATATGGGTTGCCATAAATAATTAATTGGTCTAGCTTCTCTTCGGATCTAACCCCTATTTTGTCTAACTCCCGCCGGAAATCAGAAATTCTGTCTGATTCTTTATAGCGGATATGTTCAATGTTATAGAAAACGCTTTTACCGTCGGCAAACGCAGCTAATGCAGCAAGTGCAGGTACAGCATCTGGTGCTAATGAACCATCGAAATCCTGCGCTTTTAGGGTGCCGCCAGAGCGAATATTGAGACAATCTTCTCTGGTAAAGCTGATTTTCGTTCCGCTGTTAATTAAATAGTCCACTACCGCGCCATTACCTAATTCTTCCTCAAAGAAACCGTTTAGGGTGACGTCAGAATTCAGTGAGGCGCAAAGTGCAACGATCGCTGCCGTGCTGGCTGGATCAGCGCCGACGCTAAATTCTGATGGGATAAATCGACTCTTTCCTGTCGTAAAGAAATTGCGGAATTTATCGTCATGCTCAATATTAATGCCGGCTTTGCGTAAATTATTAATTGTCGTGTGAACCATCGATGGCGCGGTAATGGTATCGGTGACTTTTATTTGCAGATCTCGTTCACTAATAGCACCTAAATAAAGTAGTCCACTCAGGAATTGAGAGCTTTTTCTGCATGAAATTTCAGTGTAACTACCGATGTTTCTATCTGATTTCATGCTTATTGGTAAAAGTGAATCAGGCCCAACTGCGGTGCACTGAATATTGAGTAATTTTAGTGCATTGACCATTTCTGATTGTGATCGCGTACCTAACGAGTGACTATATTCTGTAATAAATTCAGTATCAGGCAAATAACCGGATACACCCATTAATAGCCGTAATACAACGCCAGAATTACCAGGGTTAAAGATGATTTTTTTATCAATTTTTCTGACATCTATGCCTGCTACGATTGTCCCTGTAATATCACTATTAAATGATGCTCCTAAATGGGAACAGTTTAATTTCATTGCTGTTGTATTGTTCCCTGATGCCATGTTATTTATTTTACTTGTACCTTCCGTTAATGATGCAGTCAGAATGGCGCGAGTTGAAGAGCTTTTTGAGGCAGGTAAAGTTATTGAACCATTTAGTGATTTGGTTTTGTTTATTTCGATAAATGGCGGATGATTATTACCATAATACTTCATATTTTTATCTCGCTTATTATACTGTTAGCTAACTTATTCTAGCCCCGAGAGAGCTTAAGGATTGAATAAATCCAGGAAAACCATCATCTAGTTTATGTATATGATTAATGGTTGTTGGTTCTCTTGCCCCTAGTGATGCAATAATATTAGATGCGCAAATTCGATGATCATAATAACTGAATATTTCAACGCCGCCTTTTAATGGCCCGTTACCGTTAATCCTTATTTTGTTGAAAGCGCCAGTATCATTAAAAATTAAATAACTTTTTCCTCCCATCATGCGTATATTTTCGTTGATAATAAATGCTCGTTGACATTTATGATTGTTTATAGCATTAAGACCGGAAAATGTGATATCTTCATTGCCATTAATCGCTGCCGCGATAATATTAGTGGCAACCGAAGGGAGTTCATTTAAATGGATTTCATCTGTAATAGTGTTATGTTCCTCTTTTAAGATGATATTAAGATTATTCTTAATTGGATTGTAGATTAAATTCATGCCAAATTTTTTATATATGTCAAATAATACTTTTTCGTTAATGGTATTACCCAGATAATAACTTTTTATGGTGACTTTACTTGGTCGATTAATACTTAATATTGACGAAGCGATGTAGCTTAGTGATGTAAAATCCGAAGGGATGTTGATAGTAATATCCTTTGATTGATATTCAGTTGAAATAAATGTGCTGCCTATTTGGGTGATTTTACTTCCCAGTAACGCCATCATTTTAATTGTTATATCGACATATCCATTCTTAGTTTCGCCGTTATTGTTAATGATAATACTTTTCCCTTTAATAAATGGCGAAACAAGAAGAGAGAATGACAGGAATTGCGTACTCTTATTGAAGTTTAATGGTGACTGTGACGGATATATTCTTCTGGAAACGATGACGATATTTTCTTCTCGCTTTTCCGCAAAGACATTCAGGTATGAAAAAAATGATTCATCATACAGGCTTTCTCTGTTAAACAGTGAATCATTGCATTTTATATAAACTTCTTTTTCTGTCAGTGACGCTAAAGCGACACTGATTCTAAACAACATACCAGAGCCATTAGCATTAATAATCCCATTGCAATGATATATTGGATGTGTTCCTTTCAATATAATATGATTTTCACCTCGATCCTGAATTTTCAATCCAAACTGTTGTAACGCGATAAGCAGATCCTCTGTTTCGGTACACCACGATATGTTATTTATGGTTGTTGTTTCTTCATTCAACAATGCTAATAGTAGCGCTCTTTGGATATGAGGCTTAGATGATGGTATGACTATTTCCCCATTAAGATTGGAACCGGGGAGCACGCTAATTTTGTTCATGCCAAGCCTCCAGTAGATCAATTACCATTGGTATTATTCTTTAATTTAACTATTTGCTATCAATAGCAATAGTCGTAATTTCAACGTAATGTTCTGTCTTCACCATTGATTTAACTGCAATGGTGGTATTGACTGGACGTATATCGCCAAATTTTTCATTAAATGCTCGACAGTAATCATCGAAATGTTGGAAATCTGTTAAATGTGTTACTGTGCTGACAACATCAGTCAGTTCTGCACCAAGCTCTTTTAAATATTTCTCAATTTTTTCTATGATAAATAGAGTTTGCTCGTAAGCATTTTCTCCCATAACATTTCCATCACCGTCTGAAGCGACACATCCTGCAATAAAGATCTGATTGCCAACTCTTTTTCCTCTCGAATACCCCATTTTATTTTCCCACGGAGAGGGGCTGAATACTGTTTTTCTAATTTCATGAGATGACATAAATACTCCTATAAATGAAAATATATAAGAAGAAGATTTGGGAACAATAAATTAATTTAAACAATTTATTCCGTTAACTAAAAAATATCCGTAAATCAATGCAGTATTAATAAAAGTATATAAAGTCTGATATGTCAAATAAAATTAATTATTAAAATAGAATAATTGTTTATTTTTTTATTTTAAAAATGAATAAATATTTTCTCTGGGTGGAAAAATTATTTTTTATGAAAAGATTTCTATTATTATTGAATTAGTTATGTATTAAAGGACTAAGTCTGGTTGTATTCTGATTGTTTTTGTATTTGAAAGTCACCTTAGTTGGAACTATACATGATGATTAGGTTATCTTAATTTTGATGTAGGTTTTATTTATTAATAAAAATAGATGATTTAAAGAGTAAATAAAATGAGTATAGAGTAATAATTGTTAACTGATGATGGGGGAGATATGGGCGTTTTTATTTTTATTGAAGCAAGACCGGTTGAATGTTTAGCGATTGATTATATTAGAAGTTTAGGATTTTCTCCTGTATTATTTACGTCAATGGAATCAATGAATAAGGGATTATATGATGATTTGAAGAAGGAATTATTTGATAATATTTATTATTTAGATACGAGAAGTAGTACAGATATCATTAATTTAATTAAAGATAACGGCATTGCTATTGCTGCGATCTTGGGCTGTTATGATGATTTTATGATTGTGGCGTCTGAAGTGGCGTTGGAATTTGGTTTACCTCACTCGGATATAGAGGGTTTGAGGAATGCATTTAGTAAGAAGAATGTTAGGGATATCCTGGCACAACATGGTTATGAACAACCTGCCTACGAGGTTTTTGCTTATAATAATATGCCAGAAAATCCTAAAGTTCCTTTTCCGTTTGTTATTAAGCCACTTCGTGATGCGGGGGCTTATGGGGTATCACTTTGTAAATCTTTAGATGATTACCACCATGTGATTGCGGAAATTTCATCTAATGGCTCAATATCAATGCTTGGAGAAGTCAATGAGGAGTTCTTGATAGAGGAATTCCTGCAAGGAAATTTTTATGGGGCTGAATTGGTTTATAGTCATGATGAATGGCATTTAATTGGTATCAATAGAATTTTTGTTTCTCCTGATGATAGCTTGTGTATGACAGGTTTATCTCATCCTGCTGAGTTGTCTGAATTTGAATTTACAATGGCTTGTAAGCTTGTTAAAGAGTGGGTAACCGTTTTGGGATTACGGGGTGGCGTAATAAATGTAGAATTTATTTATACCTCTCGTGGGCCTGTATTAGTTGAAATTAATTTGCGCATAGCGGGCGCCAGAGCGGCTCAACAGGTCCTCATGACCACTGGGATTAATATGGTCAAATACTTGGTAGACTTTGTTTGTGGTATCGAAAGTTTTATATCGCCAGAATCGGAAAAAGTTTATCCATTTGTCGCTGATGCATTTATTTTTTATCGTGGTGAGGGAATTGTTAATGATATCAGGATAGATGCTGATATCCCTTATTTCATCTCCGCAGGGTTTAAAAAAACACCTTTTACTATTTTATCCAAAAGTAGAAGTTTATCCAAAAGTAAAAGTTCATCGAAAAATAAAAATTTTGGTTCTATTGTCGGTTATGTTCTGGCTTATGGTAATAGCTGCGAGGAAGCGATGGAAAATGCTACATGTATTGCTAATAGCGTACAGTTAAAAACAAATTAATAAGAGATTATCATTATGGCTATTCTGATGGGATTGATTTCAGCATTATGCTGGGGAAGTACTGATTTTTTGGCAGGGCAAGTGGCAAGAAAAATCGGCGTTGCTAAGTCTTTATTCTATAGTCAGCTATTTGGTTTTTTTGTTTTATCATTGTTGCTGTTTTTTTATTTTGAGATGTCGTTTGTTAATGCAAGCTTTTTTCAATTGACCATTTGTGTTGTTGCTTCGGTTTGCAATTTAATGGCAATGGTGTTTCTGCTTAAAGCATTATCGATCGGCAAAGCTTCGATTGTCGCGCCGATTGTTTCGCTTTATGGCGCCGTTACCACGATTTTGTCACTGATAAATGGGAAACCAATGACCGCTTTGGTTCTGTTTAGTCTATTTATGTGTATTGTTGGTGCTTGTCTAACCAGTATACCCAAATCAAAAGATGGACAACGAGAATCATCCGGCTCAATTTTCTTTGCACTTTTATCTTCACTGATGTTTGGTTTAGGTTTCTGGCTGCAAGGGGAATTTGCTGTTAGAGATCTGGGGGTTATTAATGCATTATGGGTTTACTATTTAACTGCTGTGGTTGTTTTGTTCCTCACATTGTTAAAAAAAGGGAATTTATCATTACCGCCGATTTCAATTATCGCTCTGGTTTTTTCAATTAGTTTCTTTAGTTTGATCGGGTTTGCTTCATTAGCTTACGGTTCTGCAACGGGACATGTTGCCGTTGTTACCGTTTTGAGTTCATTGGCAAGTGGAGTCACTGCCTTATTAGGCTTTTTTATTCGCAGAGAACGGTTGAGCCGAATTCAGTGGATTGGCATTGTGGTAATAATAGTGGGTGTCATTCTTTTGAAATTATGACATTGATAATCGTTTGTTTCCCCGAAGAGTTCGGGGAAACAGTGAGGTAATGACATTGATTATTTCATTTGATGATTTTCACTTTTCTCTATTATGTCTTGTTTGTTTTGTTGATGATGCTCTAATGCCGCTATGGATGAATATACCCGTTATCTTTCAAGTTGCTTCTTTATTGGCTGCGCTCACTCACCCCGGTCACATAGTTCGCTGTGCTCCCGGGGATTCGCTTCCTTGCCGTCGCGATGCATCTTGAAATCCATAGGGTATAAATGAAACGGCCAGATAAAATCAAAAAGCTAATAAGTAAAACTAGTTTAGTTATCTGAGATCGCTTCTTTTTTTCATGGTCTGAAATCGTTATATTGATTCCTCGGCTATTTCTAATTGCCAACCCGTAACGTTATGCCAGTAACCTTGCTCTTTTTCCAGATCAAGCTGCATCAGGGTGTTTTCTGATAAATAATTGTGAGGCAGATAGAGTGCCCAATGACTATCATCAGTAACCAGTCTGAGTGATTCA
Source organism: Photorhabdus aballayi (assembly GCF_026153155.1). Lineage (NCBI taxonomy): Bacteria > Pseudomonadati > Pseudomonadota > Gammaproteobacteria > Enterobacterales > Morganellaceae > Photorhabdus > Photorhabdus aballayi. The sequence continues at coordinate 11,105 of NZ_JAPFCD010000018.1, forward strand.
GGCGTGGTTGTGGATTGGCGTTGATTATTGAGTAACGTTGCCAAACGTAGGATTTGAATTAATGGCAGATACTGTTTTTTCTTGAATAAATTGAATCTTGGCAAATCATCCAGTTTTATTGTTTTACGATGACAGCGAACCAAGGTTGCCAGTAGTAATTGTTGTTCCTGATTAAAGCCTGGTAAATTGGTGTTTTGCAGAATATAGGCAGAGTGTCGTTGTAATCCGCTTAAGTTAATACTTAATCCAACTTCATGTAGCATTGCTGCCCAGTGTAAAATCGCTTCGAGTTGAGGTTGAACCAGTTTGGGGTTCTGCATTGCCCACTGTTTGTAAAGTGTTTCCGTCGTATTAAGTACCCGCTTGGCCTGTTCTCTGTCGATATTATAGTGTTCAGCTAAGCTTTTTGCGGTTCTCTGGCGAATATCTTGATGACGGAAACGGCCTTCCATTTCATACAAAACACCTTCACGTAGCGCACCGTCTGAGAGTTGTAACGTTTTTATGTGCAGGGCATCGAATATACCGCATAAGATAGCCAGGCCAGGAATAAAAAAATGTTTACGATCGTCTGATAATCCAGGTAAGTCGAAGGTTTTTAATTTTTTGAATTTGAGTATTTCTTTGACTAACATCTCCAATCGTTCAGGGGTGATTAATCCGTCCTTTTCCCCCATTGCGACCAGTACTTCATAAACCGCTTTAATTGTCCCGGATGCGCCAAGCGCTGAATTCCAGCCTGTGATGCGATACTGCCATGAGAGATTCTCCAGTTTTTGCGCGGCTTCAAGCCGTGCTCTGCGGAATTTTTCTGCACTAATTTCGTCATCGGGAAAAAATTGGTGGGCGAAACTAATGCATCCCATGCGGCGGCTTTCTACCAATAAGGGTTCAAAATTTTCACCAATCACCAGTTCGGTGGAGCCGCCGCCAATATCAATCACCAGCTTACGGTCTTTTTCCGGTTGCGTATGTTCCACGCCCATATAGATTAGACGGGCCTCTTCATGGCCGGAAATAATTTCAATCGGGTAGGGGATAACATCTTTAGCGCGTTTGATAAATTCTTTTGCATTACTGGCTTCACGTAAGCTGTGAGTGCCCACCAGACAAACATTATCAGCAGGAAAGCCTTGTAATCGTTCAGCAAATAGGGCCAAGCAGGCCAGACCGCGCGCCATTGCTTCTTCGCTTAATCGATTGTTGTGGTCAAGGCCGTCGGCAAGATGGACGCGTTGTTTTAAACGGCTCAGGATCTGAAATGCACCGTTAACAATTCGTGCGATAATCATATGAAAACTGTTTGAACCCAGATCAATAGCCGCAATTTCTATTGGTCTGGGTGTCGGTTTGTCGTGTGTTAGCGGCATAAATTAAGCTCTTGGTTCAGGTTGTTCGAGGGCTTTTATATAGTCATAAATAGCCAGTTGTGCCCGGATTTTCCGCTTATTACCCCTTGGCACATAACTATTGCTCAGTTCTTTATCAACGTAACGGGCTTTTACCGTATCATTGAATTGTAATTCGAGAATATCCAGTACCCGTTGTTTTAATTGTGGATCAAGTAAGCAAACCGCAACTTCAATTCGGTAATCGATATTACGGGTCATCCAATCGGCAGATGAGAGAAAGACTTTTTCATCTCCGTCATTAGTGAATACGTAAACTCGATCATGTTCGAGGAAACGGTCAACGATACTGGTGATCTGAATATTTTCGCTAAATCCTGGTTGATTGGGCACTAGCGAACACATACCGCGTATCAGTAGACGTATTTTTACCCCCGCTTCTGAAGCGTCGTATAAGCGGTCCACCAGCTCTTTATCAACCAGATTATTAATCTTTAACGTGATGCCTGCGGGCTTATTTGCTCTAGCGTTGGCGATTTCCTGTGAAATAAGCTGGTTGAGCATCGCGCGGGAATTTTGCGGCGAAACCATCAGGTTTTCAAATTTAACCGGACGGTAAGGATTTTCAATGAAGTTGAATACTCGGCGCACTTCGTTAGTAATTTGCGGATTGGCTGTCAGCAAGGAGTAGTCGGTGTAGAGGCGAGCTGTTTTTTCATTAAAATTACCGGTACCAATGTGGGCATAGCGAACAATTTCTTCACCTTCCCGACGGGAAATAAAGAACAATTTTGCGTGAATTTTTAGTCCCGGTGCGGAGAAAATGACATGTACACCTGCTTCGGTTAGCCGTTTGGCCCAATGAATATTGGCTTCTTCATCAAATCGGGCCTGTAATTCAACCACAACGGTCACTTTTTTACCGTTATGGGCTGCATGGATCATGGAATCAATAATGCGGGAATCTTTTGCTACCCGATAAATGTTGATCTTGATGGAAAGTACATTGGGATCGAAAGAAGCCTGACGTAATAATTCCAGTACATGTTCAAAGGTGTGATAGGGATAGTAGAGCAGTACATCTTGTTCACGAATCGCATCAAAACCATTGCGGAAATTATCAAACCAGGTGTGTCGTAATCTCGGCAGAGGTTTATTGAGTAGATTTCTCTTCCCCTCATTGGGGAATTTAATGAAATCTTTAAAATTGTGATAGCGTCCGCCGGAAATCACCGAGTCATCGTTTGACAAGCCAAGTTTGCTACGCAGTAATTCCACCATTTCATCTGGCATTTCTCGCTGATAAACGAATCTTACTGGTTCCGCTGTCAGCCGTTGTTTCAATGTAGATGACATGAGTTCGAGCAAGCTTGATTCCATCTCGGTTGCTAAATCATATTCAGAATCACGGGTCATTTTCATTGAATAGGCGTTCAGTGAATCATAATCGAAAAAGCCTTTGAAAATTTCATCAAGACAATAACGCATAATATTGTCTAGCAGGATCATTGATTTGCGGCGGTGTGGCATTTCAGGCGGCAAGTTAACAAAACGTGGCACCTTATCTGACGGAATTTCCAATAGCGCATATTGGATATTCTGGCCGTGGACAATTTCAACTGCCAGATAAGTGTAGTCATCTTTCAGAAATTCAACCAGGTTGGTTTCTGGATTGATCAGGATTGGCGTCGTGTGCGGCCGCAGATGTTGACGAAAATATTGGCGTAACCAGATTTGTTGATTTGGTGAAATTTGTCGTTCATTGATGAGAAAAATTTGATTACGAGCTATTTCTAGTAGCAATTCATTATAGAGTACATCAAATTCTTGGTCGGTTTTAGCCACTTTAGCTTGAATTTTTTTCAATACATTCCGAGCGCTGGCGGCTGATCCTCGTTCTTCATTAATTAATATCCGCCGTTTTACATCAGCAAAACGGACTTTGTAAAATTCATCCAGATTATTGGAGTAAATACCAAGGAACCGCATCCGTTCTATTAATGGATTGCTCTTATCCGCTGCTTCTTGAAGCACACGTTCGTTGAATGATAACCAACTAAGTTCTTTCTCGGTATAGAGCCTGTCTTGGGACATTGTTACTCCAGGTGTTGAGGTAAAAGTATTAAAACTTTGAATACGACGGGGTGTCGTTTGTCGCTATATTCTTGTCTGTAATTGCTGACTCATTTTTTCATCTTGCTTGGAGGCAAAATATTGATGTTGGAAAATGCACATGCGAATGGCTGTGCGGTAACTACCATTAATAAAGAATTCGTCTATTAATTCGCCTTCAGTGTAGAAACCTAGCTTATTATAGATATGAATGGCCTTGGCGTTCTCTTTATCAACAATCAGGTAGAGTTTATACAGGTTAAGTACGGAAAATGCATATTCCATTGCCAGTTTTGCTGCTTTGGTTGCATGACCTTGGCCCTGATAGGCGGGATCGATAATAATCTGAAATTCTGACCGGCGGTGGATATAGTCGATTTCGACTAATTCAACTAAACCAACTTTAGCGTCAGCACTTTCGATAATAAACCGGCGTTCGTTCTGGTCGTGAATATGTTTGCCATACAGATCGCATAGTTCAACGAAAGCTTCGTAAGGTTCTTCGAACCAGTAACGCATAACACTGGCATTGTTATTTAATTGATGGACAAAAGGGAGATCTTCCCGTTCAAGGGGACGTAACCTAACAGGTGGAGTATGAGAACCACCAGACATTTGGCACCTCAGTGTTTTTAATAAAAAAGGAACATAATTAATAATAGTTCGCAGTGCCGGGTATGTTACCACAGCACTGTAATTAGCCGTTAATAAATAGATTATTCTGAGGCATAGCCTTCTGGAGGGAGAATCTTCCCATCCAGATACGCTTTGCCATTAACCATACTTAGGCGCCCTTCGACAAACCAGTTGATAACTAACGGATAGATATCGTGTTCCTGGGTCTGAACCCGTTTAACAACCTCACTTTCCTGATCATCGGCAAAAATAGGAACTTTAGCTTGCAGGATCACCGGGCCGCCATCCAATTCTTCTGTTACAAAATGGACGGAAGTGCCGTGTTCTGTATCACCATTTTCTATCGCTTTGCGGTGAGTATGCAGGCCAGGATATTTGGGTAACAGAGAAGGATGAATGTTTAACAAGCGGCCAAGATAGTGTTGTACAAAATCTGGCGTCAGGATACGCATATAACCTGCGAGGACCACCAAATCTGGCTGATACTGATCAATGGCATGCTTCAACGCTTCATCATAAGCCTGACGATCTGCATAGTTTTTCGGGCTAATGGCATGGGCGGGAATGTCCGCCTGTTTAGCGCGTAACAGACCGTAAGCATTTGCTGTATTACTAAATACCGCGCAAACCTGCCCATTGATTCTGTTATGTTGGCAGGCATCAATCACCGCCTGGAGATTGCTGCCGCTGCCAGAGATGAGGACAACGATATTTTTCATTGAATAATGACCTGTTGTTCACCTTCTTTCAGTGTCGCGATAGTGCCGATATGCCAGGCTTTCTCTCCGGCGGCAGTGAGTAATTCAATCGCTTGTTCAACGGCTGTTGGCGGTAATGCAATCACCATCCCGACACCACAGTTGAATGTCCGGTACATTTCATGACGGCTAACGTTGCCAGCCTGTTGCAGCCAGTTAAATATGGCCGGCCATTGCCAACTGGATTCGTTAATCTGCGCCTGAGTATTTTCAGGCAGAACCCGAGGAATATTTTCCCAGAAACCGCCACCAGTTAGATGAGCGATAGCGTGAACATCAACCTGTTCAATCAGGGATAAAAGGGATTTCACATAAATTTTTGTCGGGGCGAGTAGGTGATCCGCCAGTGATTTTCCTTCAAGCTCTGTTGTTTCTGGATCGGTGTTGCTGACGGCCAGGATTTTGCGTATCAGAGAATAGCCGTTTGAGTGAGGACCACTGGCGGCTAGGGCAATCAAGGCGTCACCCGCCTGAACTTTACTGCCATCGATGATTTCTGATTTTTCAACCACGCCGACGCAGAAGCCGGCAACATCATAATCTTCACCGTGGTACATCCCCGGCATTTCTGCGGTTTCACCACCAACCAGAGCACAGCCGGATAATTGACAGCCTTCTGCGATACCGGTGATAACGCTGGCAGCAGTATCAACATCCAGTTTCCCGGTTGCATAGTAATCGAGGAAAAATAGGGGTTCTGCACCTTGCACAACCAGATCATTGACGCACATTGCAACTAAGTCAATGCCGATAGTGTCATGGCGTTTGAGGTCCATTGCCAGACGTAACTTGGTACCGACACCATCGGTACCAGAAACCAGAATGGGTTCGCGGTATTTTTGTGGTAATGCGCATAAAGCGCCAAATCCGCCTAAACCGCCCATAACTTCTGGGCGACGGGTCTGTTTTACAACACCTTTAATGCGGTTGACTAAGGCATTGCCGGCGTCGATATCGACACCGGCATCTTTATAACTGAGAGAGGTTTTGTTGGTCACTCGAAGCCCCCAAGGCGGTTGCGTTTGATAAATTAAGACAGAATAGTAACAATTCTAACAGTCTAAGCAAACGTTTGCGAGACTCTTGTTTAGGATCTCAATTCTCTATAAGCAGAGCTATGTTTGATGAAAATCAACGGATTGGTAGTGGTGTTATGGTTAAAAGACGGTATAATCTCGCCGTTTTTTTGTCTGCTGGCGACATGACATACAGTTAGGAGAGGTCCATGAAGATCGTTGAGGTGAATCACCCACTTGTTAAACATAAACTCGGCCTGATGCGAGCGCATGATATCAGCACCAAACGCTTTCGTGAACTGGCCGCAGAAGTTGGAAGCCTTCTGACTTATGAAGCAACTTCTGATTTAGAAACTGAAAAAGTCACTATTGATGGCTGGTGTGGTCCGGTAGCAGTTGAGCAGATTAAAGGTAAAAAAATAACTGTCGTACCTATTCTGCGTGCAGGATTGGGTATGATGGATGGTGTATTGGAGAATGTTCCCAGTGCCAGGATTAGCGTCGTAGGGGTTTATCGTAATGAAGAAACCTTAGAACCTGTCCCTTATTTCCAGAAACTGGCCTCCAATATTGATGAACGTATGGCGCTGGTGGTTGACCCCATGTTGGCAACCGGCGGCTCTATGATTGCAACTATTGATTTACTGAAAAAAGCAGGCTGCCAGTCAATTAAAGTTCTGGTTTTAGTGGCTGCTCCTGAAGGTATTGCTGCGTTGGAAAAAGCCCATCCTGATGTGGAACTGTATACAGCTTCTATTGATGAGAGACTCAATGAACAGGGATACATTGTGCCCGGCCTGGGGGATGCAGGCGATAAAATATTTGGTACGAAATAATGAGTTAGCCGACTTTTGAGTCGGCTTTTTTTTGGTTCTAACGCAAGAATATTAAGAGGATAAAGAAAATGACCCGTCGTGCGATTGGCGTAGATGAGCGGCCTCCTTTTTTACAAACCATTCCACTCAGCTTCCAACATCTTTTTGCTATGTTTGGTGCGACGGTATTGGTGCCGATTTTATTTAAAGTCAACCCGGCGACCATTCTGCTATTTAACGGTATCGGTACATTGTTATATTTGGTGATTTGTAAGGGAAAGGTTCCGGCGTATTTGGGATCGAGTTTTGCTTTTATTTCGCCGGTTTTATTGTTGCTGCCACTGGGATATGAGTTGGCTCTGGGAGGGTTTATTCTGTGTGGTGTGCTATTTTGTCTGGTTTCACTGATTGTTAAGGTGGTAGGGCGAAGCTGGATTAATGTGATGTTTCCACCTGCGGCAATGGGGGCGATTATTGCTGTTATCGGTCTGGAGCTTGCTGGTGTTGCGGCTGATATGGCGGGTTTGCGTCCAGCGGAAGGCGCCGATGTTGATCCGACAACATTGACCATTTCTATGGTAACGCTGGCGGTAACTGTCCTTGGTTCAGTCATGTTCCGTGGATTTCTGGCTATTATTCCGATTCTTATTGGCGTTTTGGTCGGTTATGGGTTGGCGTTCCTGATGGGTGTAGTTGACTTGACATCGGTACGCGAAGCGCCTTGGTTTGCATTGCCGACTTTTTATACGCCACGTTTTGAATGGTTCGCTATGATGACGATCTTGCCTGCGGCGCTGGTTGTTATCGCTGAACATGTTGGTCATTTAGTTGTAACCGCGAATATTGTGAAGAAAGATTTGTTAAAAGAGCCGGGTTTGCATCGTTCTATGTTCGCAAATGGTTTATCAACCGTGATTTCCGGTTTCTTTGGTTCAACGCCGAATACGACTTATGGCGAGAATATTGGCGTCATGGCAATTACTAAAGTTTACAGCACTTGGGTTATTGGCGGCGCTGCGATACTGGCGATTCTGCTCTCCTGCGTCGGTAAACTGGCGGCGGCAATTCAGGCCGTGCCGGTTCCAGTTATGGGGGGTGTCTCGCTGTTGCTCTATGGGGTTATTGGCGCGTCAGGTATTCGGGTGCTGATTGATTCCAAAGTGGATTACAATAAAGCGCAAAATCTGATTCTGACTTCCGTTATTCTTATTATTGGCGTCAGTGGAGCGAAAATTAATATCGGTGTTGCCGAACTTAAAGGTATGGCGTTGGCAACGATTGTAGGTATCGGTATGAGTTTGATTTTCCGTCTGATTGCTGTTTTTCGTCCAGAAGAACGGTATATTGAATCTTCCGTTGAGTCTGTTAAGCACAGTAAATAACGGGACAATAAACTTGAACTTATACCCGTCATCTTTCAAGTTGCCTCTTTGTTGGCTGCGCTCACTCACCCCAGTCACATAGTTATCTATGCTCCCGGGGATTCGCTCCCTTGCCGTCGCAATGCATCTTGAAATCCATAGGGTATATTTCCCCGCTTTTTGAGTAGTTTTCATCATTATGAAGAGGCGGGGATGGTGATAATTATCTTATTCGTAAGGGAGATTTTGTTCGAAAGCAAGCCAGCAAATATCTCCACGTTTAGGAATGGACATTAGCCATCTAGCTCTTTGTGACTCGGTGCTGCCAGTTCGTCAGCATGAGCAGTATAAGCAGATAAGCCATTTAGTAAATCAGACTCAGTTAATCGTTTCTTGACTACTTTTTGAATAACTGCTCCTTCTTCATTGATATTAATGTTTACGATATCACCTGTTTTAAGATTGGCTATTGTTTTAAGATTTCCCAATAACATATTGTGGAGTAAAAAAGGAGCGAAAAGCTCCTCTCAAGTGTTTAGCGGACTACGTACCAGTTTCGTTTTTCATTGAGATACTGAACAGTACCCTCTCTTTCAGATTTTTTTAGGGCGCTGTAAGCCGCTCTCATGCGTTCCGCTTTTTTAGCTACTGCTTTTTCGAGTTCAAGCTTTTCTTTTTCAGCTTGTTCATGATGTATATATGACATAACCCCTCCCGTTTGGATCTAACTTGTTTTTTGCGTCAAATGAGACTTCGAAAAAACAGCCCCGGTTAAATCTGTAATTTTCAGGTAAAACGACAGAAGAATCTCCCTTTGAGATAATTTCCATTATAATCAAAGTATATTCCACGCCAAATACCTCAAAATCTGAGATATGTGCTTCCCCATATCCGAGGTTTTCTATTTTAAAAGGCATAGAGTTTCCCAAAATTTCAACGTGTTGAAACTTTATATTTCAATATTCTTCAATCAATTGATTTCATCACAGTATAATACAGACTTTCCTGTTTAAACTTAGTGTGAGAAATAATTGCGTATTGCACCGCAAAAAAAGTGACAAAATCAATTAACGATACCAGTATTAATTGGCAATAATGGGTATCTCTTTAACTTTATTCCGATCCTAATTTCAAATTAATTACTGTTTATTCATCGAAATTGTGGCAGATAATCACGGTTTATCATTAATACGTCATCCAATAGTGGTGAAGCAATATCTGCATCGGCAACCAGTGGGTTGGTAATCAGTGCTAATAGAGCTGCATTGCGATCGCCATAAACGGCTGCTTTGATCGTCAAACGTTCGTAGATTTTTATCTGTTGGGTCAAAGGATACATACTGTCAGGCAAACGGCCAAATGTCAGTGGGTGGGCGCCTTCTGCATTAATAATACAATTAGTTTCAATGACGGCATCGTCCGGCAAACCCCGAATAGCACCGTGGTTTGTGGTATTGACCACCAATTGGCTATCGAGATTGTTATGAATGGCGCAAATCAGATCCAGTGCGACCTCAGAATAGAATGCGCCACCGCGGAAACTGAGTTGTTCTGGTTTGTGATCAAGTTCTTGATCAGCATACAGTTCAAATAGTTCCTGTTCTACTTTCATGACCTGTTCTGCCCGAGTGCCTTGTTTGATTGCGGCTTCGCGCTCTTCCTGTAACATATTGCGGGTTTGATAGAAATAGCGGTGATAAGGGCAGGGGATTGCGCCTAGTGCCTTGAGTAGTGGTGGAGGCCAGGGTGCCTCTTGAATATTATTCATGGTTAAAACAGCACCATTGCATAGCATATCAAGAATTTGTTGAGTTTTATCCTGACCTGAAACCAGTACTTGATGCACCCAGACCATATGATTCAGCCCGGCAAAGCGTAACTGCACGTCCTGATAAGGGCGTTGTAACATATTAGCTATCATATGATGCATTGTGACTGGGACGTTACATAAGCCAATAATTTTTGCTTTGCTATAACGGGAAATTGCTTCGGTAACGATCCCGGCTGGATTGGTGAAGTTAATCATCCATGCGTCTGGTGCAAGTTGCTCGATTTTATGAGCGATATCTAGCAAAACAGGGATGGTACGTAGCGCTTTGGCAAATCCGCCTACGCCGGTAGTTTCCTGACCGATTAAGCCGTATTTTAGCCCCAAATGCTCGTCCGCAGCGCGAGCCGGAAGCTGGCCGACGCGTAGTTGAGTCAAAATAAAACTGGCGCCGCGAATGGCGTTATCTGGTGTGAAATGGACGCTGACAATAACGTGATCCATGTCGTGACGAGCTAACATACGGCGAGTAAGCGCGGCGATAATTTCTACTTTTTGTTTTCCACTGTCAATGTCAACTAATGCCAATTCAGATAGGGGAATACTTTTTTTGTGTTGAATAAGTCCTTCGACTAATTCGGGTGTGTAGCTGCTACCGCCGCCAATAACGGCTATTTTGATTCGTTTCATATTTTTTCCTCTTGTGATGGTATTCGGCGATAGAGTTCAATCATATCGTTGGCAAGATCTTGAATAACCATTGCGTTCATTAAGTGATCTTGAGCATGTACAGTGATGAGATTGACCGGTAATTTACCGCAGCCTTCATCCAATCCGATGAGGGTAGTTTGAATGGTGTGTGCTTCTTTGATTGCTTGTCGGGATTCAGCCATCAGTGTTTGTGCTGTTTGAAAGTCACCGTTTCTGGCATGTTGTAATGCCATTAGCGCGTGACTGCGTGCGCTTCCGGCATGAACCAGCAGTTCTACAATAGTTTTTTCTAAATCAATAGCTTGTTCTAAATCCATGTGTAAATCCTCCAAAAATTATGGTTGGGGTTGAGTTTCTACACCGGGGGATGCTGTGTTTTCTCGCTGTTTATCTTCTTCGTTGAGCAATTGTTTTTCATAAATTTTGAAGAAGGGATACCAGATAAAGAGGTCGATTATCATGAGTATGATAACTAGCACTGCCGCACGATAATCCCAAGCGGCGGAAATCATTGCGCCGAATGGCGCCGGTGCAGTCCAGGGGGAAAGGGCGATCGTTTTATGCACCAGGTCAAGATGCAGGGTGCTGTAGGACAATACTGCATTGACCAATGGCACAACCAGTAGTGGAATAAATAAGGTTGGGTTCATCACAATCGGTGAACCAAATAGCAGTGGTTCGTTAATATTGAATATGGATGGAACTACGCCCAGTTTTCCAATAGTACGCAAATGTATAGAACGGCTGCGCAGATAAAGAATCGCCAGAACCAGTGTAGAACCAGAGCCGCCAATACAGATATAAAACGACCAATAAGGGTCAGTAAAAATTTGTGTTGCAACAGTACCTTGAGCCATTAATGTCGCATTGGTAGCAATATTTGCCATAAAAATAGGGGCCATCAAACCAGTGACAATGTTGGCGCCATGAATACCAGCAAACCACAGTAGGTTAGAAATGAGTAGCGCCAGTATAATGGCAGGCAGAGTATCACCGACGGAGATGAGTGGGTGGAACATCTGCATTATGGCTGCGGGAATAAGTAGATTGAATTCACTCTGTAATAGCAAGCTGGCAGGATAAACTGTCAACAAGATACCTATGACTGGGTACAGAAGTTCAAAAGAACGGGCAATTGCTGGCGGCACTTGCGTTGGCATTCGGATGGTGATGTTATATTTTTTTAGTAGACGAGTTAGTTCAACTGACCAGATAGCGCAAATTAATGCGGTAAATACACCGGTGCCGCCGAGGAAATCGAGAGCTATTTTGTTTTCTATCTGTGGTGCTGCTGCTAGCAAAAACGCCACCAGTGACAGTAAAGCAGAAGTTAGCCCATCCAGACCGTAAGATTTAGCTAAACTATAGGCGGTACCGACCGCAACAAAGACACTCATTAAGCCCATAGTCATAAAGTAAGGCATGGTGATGGTGCCCCAGTGCGTTTTGGCAAAGGACAACCAAGTTTGGCCGAATGAGGATGTAGTCTGTAAATCGAAGGGTGGGTTTGCCACAATTAACATCATGCTGCCGATGATCAAAAATGGCATGGCCGAGATAAAGCCGTCACGCATTGCAATAATATGCCGTTGGTTACCGATTCGCCCGGCAATCGGGATAATATAGCGTTCTAAGATACAAGTAAAAGAGGTATAGAGACTCATGAGGGACTCCAAGTGGTGGTGAAATGGCTTATTCCAACAGGTTTAATGCCTTATCGAGAACCTTATCACCACGAAGGGTGCCATAATCCATCATGTCAATAACGTCTATTGGTTTGCCGAGTGGTTTGGCGATAGCGGAAAAATGAGATAATTGATACTTCACTTGTGGGCCGAGTAGAACAACGTCAACGTCGGTTATCAGGTGTTCTAATTCAACTATGGGGGCTGCTTTGATCTCAATGTCCAATGCCCGTTTTATCACTTCTGCTTGCATGCGTTGTACCAATATGCTGGTGGACATACCGGCTGCACAACACAATAGGATTTTTTTCATTGCTCAGTCTCCAGTTTGTTATATCGTTTCTTATGGGATAAGTGGTTAATGAGAGCTTTCACTTTATTAAGACTAGCAACTTATGTTAAATATGTTGCGATTTTGTTCGCATATTAATCAAGAATAGTTTAAGGAATAGGGATAGAATGTGATCTTCGTTTGGATTGTACAGAGTGTGAAAATGTCAAGTTATGTAGGACGTTGCAGCGAGATTTTTCACTTATGGAATGAGGGTGAGTGCTTGTTTATAAGTCGGTTAAACGTTGATCATTTACCATTTTGCTAATACAGTGGGCATTGGTAACCAGTGATGAGGCAGCGCCGAAGTAAAGATTTTCGGTTTTTTATCAGAAGTACTCCGACAACTGCTGGAGGAGACAATGAGTGATTATAGAGTAAAAGAAAAGATGCCAGTATTGATCCCTGAAGCGCATTTCAATATCAAACTTAATATGACAGAGAAAAATGTAGAACACACGCAGGCTTTCATTGAACGTGGAGTGAAAGACTTTTCTTTGCCTGGATTTGTTACCCCACACGGTTATCGCTTACTGACATCTGTTTCTGGCAATCAATATAGATTAGTGACTAATGCAGATATGCCTGAGACGGTTTACGCTGTGAAGTTGGAATTTATGGAGTATGTTGTTCCATCAAAAAAAACATGCACACAGATACTTGTGTGGCGTACAGTCCTTCCTCAACATGACGGAGCAGTGAGAGGTTTGCCACAAGAGTTTTTTAGATTTTTTCTAGAAAGATACTCCATTATTGTATCTGATAGTGAGCAAACGCTAGATGGACGTAGGTTTTGGGAGCGTATGATTGCTTGGGCTATCAGCATTAATGGCTATCATGTGTATGTTTCTGATGGCACCAAAGAGGAGCGTCCACTGAACCTGATTACTTCATGGGATGACTTCTGTGTAACTTGGGCTAATTATTGCTGGGGCCATGACAGGGATTATCACTATCATCGTCTCTTTGTTATCAGTAAAGAGCTATTGCATTGATTTATTTAAGAAAAAATAAAAATCACTATCTGATGGCTTTTTCTTAAATAATATACCTCTTAAATAACATTGGATTAAAAACTTAAATTTTTCCTATTATTCACATGCGGAATATTTTATAGGTGTTTGCGGTCCGTTCTGTGTTATGACAAAACATTATGCGCTTCTAGAGCTGGAATGGATTTAACTTATTGAATCCTAAAAATAGTTTTTTTATTATTTACCTATACAGTTCATTTACAACTATTTTCTGTGATAAACTTGTTGGCGTTTATTACCAGCTCTGTTTGAGGTGCTTCTGAACACACCATCGCAGCTTTCGTTACCTTTGTATCTTCCCGATGATGAAACTTTTGCCAGTTTCTTTCCGGGGGAAAATGCCACCCTGTTAGCTGCAATCAAATTGGCCATTAATCAGCCGCATGGCAGCTATATTTATTTCTGGTCCCGTGACAGTGGAGGCCGAAGTCATTTGTTGCATGCCGCCTGTGCTGAGTTGTCCCTGAAAGATGAAGCTGTGGGCTATGTTCCGCTGGATAAACGCGCCTATTTTGTCCCTGAGGTGCTTGATGGCATGGAACATTTATCACTGGTTTGTATTGATAATATTGAGAGTATTGCTGGTGATGAAGAGTGGGAAATGGCAGTTTTCAATCTTTATAACCGCATTCTGGAGATTGGTCGCACTTGTTTGCTGATTAGCGGCGATCGCCCGCCTCGCCAGATTAATCTTAAGTTGCCTGATTTGGCTTCTCGTCTGGATTGGGGGCAAATTTATAAATTACAACCGCTTTCCGATGATGAGAAATTACAAGCTTTGCAATTACGAGCTAAGTTACGCGGCTTTGAATTGCCAGAAGATGTAGGGCGCTTTTTGTTGAAAAGATTGGACAGAGAAATGCGAACCCTGTTTATGGCATTGAATCAGTTAGATCACGCTTCGATAGTTGCTCAGCGTAAGCTGACGATTCCATTTGTGAAGGATATTTTGCACCTTTAAAGATGATGGTGGTGTCACCATCATCATATCTATTCTTATCAATCAAGAATTTCTGTTACTTTTTCCGGTGGGCGCCCAAGTCTAGCTTTATCACCGCAAACGACGATTGGGCGTTCAATCAATTTAGGATTGGCGATCATCGCTTTCAATAAATCATGCTGAGTGAGTTTTTCATCAGCCAGATTCAACTCCTTGTATAGATCTTCTTTCGTTCTCATCAATTGGCGTGCATCATGGAAACCAAGTTGTTCTAGCAGAACGGATAATTGCTCTACAGTGAGAGGAGTCTCCAGATAGAGAATAATTTGTGGTTTAATTCCCCGTTCTTCAATAAGAGCCAGAGTTTCACGGCTTTTGGAGCAGCGGGGATTATGATAAATCGTCACCTGTTGCATGAGAATTCCTTAACGTTTGTATTGACTGTAACGCTGTTGTAGCTGGCGTAATTGATCGATACGAGCATCATAACGTGCTTGATCGTAACTGCCTAATTTTACGAGTGCGCTGGCGCTACTGAGGTATTTGATCGCATTGTCAAATTGACCGCGAAGCGCCATTTCTTCAGCATGCGCTGATAATTCTTCATGGCGTCTGCCTTGTTTGGCGGCGGCTTCGGCTATCAGGCGCCAACCGTTTGGATCATCTGGGTTATTGAATGTATAGCGGTGGAGTAGTTTTAAAGCTTGTTGATATTGCTTTGCGTGAATAAGCGCATTAGCGAGATTAATTTGTAATACCAAATTGTCCTTTTGTTTTTGTAAGGCGTTTTGCAACCGGGTGATAGCCTGAGCAATTCGGTTTTGTTCGATGTCGATATCAGTCATTGTGTCAATAAACCAGACATTATCTGGTTGTTTTGCTAACAGTGGTTCCAGAATAGCCCGTGCCTCAGTGTATTTTTTATCTTGAGCAAGCAAGATTGCCCGGCCATAAGCGGCGGCAAGTTGCTCTTTAGCTGTGCCGCTGCGGTAATTTTCTAAAATTTGTTCAAGATAGCTGCGTTGCTCGGTGGTGTACATGCCCATAACACGGACTCTGGCGAACAGAAAATCTTGAGATTGTGGAATGTTCTGGGCCGGGTATTGATTAGCACGGTTACGCGCATCCGCAAGGCGGCTGTCAGGTAGCGGGTGGGTGAGTAACATTTCTGGCGGCTTAGAACTGTAACGGGTTTGATCTACCATGATCTGCATAAAAGCTGGCATACCTTGAGGATCAAAGCCAGCCTTACGTAGTGTCTGCATGCCGATACGATCAGCTTCCTGTTCATTGGATTGAGTGAAACTGATCATGCCTTGTTGTACACCGGCAATAGTCCCACTGAGGGCTGCCATCCCTGCTTGTGGGTTAGCCATTAGCAAAAGGATAGAACCTAGCGTTCCTGCCCAGGCTAGCGGTGCTGTACGTTGCTGATCTTCCATCATTCGTGCCAGGTGGCGTTGAGTGACGTGAGAAATTTCGTGAGCTATTACGGAGGCAAGCTCGCTTTCATTACGGCTATAACGAAAAAGTGCAGCATGGAGTACCACATTACCGCCAAAGAAAGCATAAGCGTTGATATTCGGGTTATCAATCAGATAGAAATGGAAAGGCGTTTTAACTGAGTCCGCATGAGCCACTAGCCTTTGTCCAATGGCATTAATATATTGTGTTAACAATGGGTCATAAATCAGCGGAGCGTTGTCACGCATCTGGCGAGCGTAGAAATCGCCCATTGCCAGTTCCTGATTGATGCTCAGGATTGAGCCGGCCGTGGTACCGATATCTGGCAATGAATCTTCAATAGAGGCGCTGAGAACAGGAGGACTTGTTAGCAATAGTGTACTGATTAATATTGCTGTCAGAGATTGATTAGACATTATTTTCATAAAACAAAAGTGCTCTCATTTGGCCATCGTCTTAGATAATGCGTGTATGATAAACAAGGGTACCTTAAAATTAATCAATTAGTACAATTTTTAAGAAAAATAGAAATATGAATATTGCTATCAAGGAGCCTGGTTAATGCTGGATATGATTATACAGTGGTATCGCCGTCGGTTTACTGATCCGCAAGTTATTGCGTTATTTGTCATCCTTTTGGCAGGGTTTGGCATTATTTATTTCTTACATGGCATTTTGGCGCCTTTGCTGGTAGCGATTGTTCTTGCCTACTTGCTGGAATGGCCAACAGCTAAACTTGAAAGGTTGGGATGTTCGCGCACAGTGGCTGTTTGTATTGTGCTGATTATTTTTTCCGGTATCAGTTTGTTGGTCATCCTGATTGTAGCGCCAACTGCATGGCAGCAGGGGATTAATCTGTTGTCAGATATACCCAATATGCTTAATCGGTTTAATGAATATGCCCAGACATTACCGGCACGTTATCCGGTTTTGGTTGATGCTGGCATCATTGATATGATGGCCGAAAACCTGCGTAGTAAGATTTCAACTGCCGGGGAATCTGTGGTGAAGTTTTCGGTGGCTTCATTGATTGGTTTATTAACGCTGGCTATTTATCTGATTCTTGTGCCGCTGATGGCCTTTTTCTTGCTAAAAGATAAAACCCAGATGTTGCAAGCATTGCAACGGGTCCTGCCGCGTAATCGCATTTTGGCTGGGCAAGTATGGCGCGAGGTGAATCAACAAATTACTAACTATATTCGGGGTAAAGTCACCGAGATGGCGATCGTCGGTATTTGTACCTACGCGGTGTTTGCATTTCTTGGATTGGATTATTCATTACTGCTTTCTGTTTTGGTCGGGTTGTCAGTGTTAATTCCCTATGTAGGGGCGCTGATTGTCACGATTCCTGTTGTATTGGTTGCGCTATTTCAATGGGGAGTCGGGACAGATTTCTGGACCTTGATTATTGCTTATCTAGTCGTTCAGGGGTTGGATGGTAACTTGCTGGTGCCGATTTTATTCTCCGAAGCTGTAAACTTGCACCCTCTGGTAATCATTCTTTCTGTGATTACTTTTGGTGGTTTGTGGGGATTCTGGGGCATATTTTTTGCTATTCCGTTGGCGACGCTAATTAAAGCGGTGATCCATGCATGGCCGGAAGAGATAGTGATAACAGAACACGATGAAATAAAAGAGTAAATTTATTTTTAATGATACTGGTACCCGTCAGTAGAGGAAGCACGGGATGGGAATATCCCTCCCGTACTTGCCTTTATGCATCTTGAGCTGTTAAATGAGCGTGATTAAATTTTAAATCATTTTCTATTTAAGGGTGTTGTTTCAGATAATCCACCACGATTTGGTGGTGATCACTGGTCTTAAATTTATCAAAAACGTGCTCAATATTGCCGTTGGTATCGATCAGGAAACTGATGCGGTGGATACCATCATAGGTTTTGCCCATAAACTGTTTCTTGCCCCAGACACCAAACTGTTCAGCAACTTGATGATCCTCATCGGACAACAATGTGAAGTTCAGCATTTCTTTCTCCACAAAGCGTGACAATTTACTTGGGGTATCTGTGCTAATGCCTAGCACTTCAACACCTGATTCCTTTAATGTATCCATTTCATCGCGCAGACCACAGGCTTGGACAGTGCAACCAGGAGTCATTGCTTTAGGGTAAAAATAGACTAAAACACGCTGGCCTTCGAAATCAGATAAATCGATTGTTTCTCCATCTTGGTCAGGAAGGCTGAACTGAGGGGCCTTATCACCGGCTTTCAATGGGTTCATCCCGTATTCTCCGTTTAATCTTTCAACTAAAGTGGTTCAAGAATACTAATACTGCCTTGTGCATTTAGATCTGTACATAACTTATTAAACGCCTGCTTAATAATTATGCCGTCATCCTCTAATAGACTATGGGCGGTAATCTGGATCTGCAACCGAGCGGGGGTATCGCCTTCTGGCGGCTGTGTTTTTGATACCAGTTCAGCAATATTAAAATCCTGTGTGGTAAACAGATTGGTAAACTGCTCGACAATACCGGGTGAATCATCAACATCAACCTTAACGGAAACCGTGGAAGGAAATGTTGTATGGGTATCGCACTTTGTGCGTTTCATGACGATAAGAAGATCGAGTTCAGCTCCTTTCTGCGGTAGTGAGGATTCAATCATTGTGATAGCGTTCCAGCTACCGGAAAGCAGCATAATGAAGGTGAATTCCTCACCAAACATGGCTAAGCGGCTGTCTTCAATGTTACAACCACACTCACTCACAAGACGAGTAATGGTGTTGACGATACCAGGACGGTCAGCGCCTAAAGCGGTTATAACGAGAAAATGTTGTTCTGATTGTGGCAAAGTCACTTTTCCTTCTCTGCTATGGTTTCGTTAAGGTAAACATAAAAAGGCTATACTGCCAAGGCCAATTGCGTCAAAGTTGCGCTATTGTACTCCCATTCCCAGCCATTGAATTTCAACAAATTACTTTGGTTATCACTTCTTTTTAATAGAGGTTATCTGGTATTAACAAAATTCATTGAAATTCCGCGTTAAATAGTTTCCTTCTGGATGACTAAAAAGTACCATGAAGCTCTTGTTTGTATAGGGGGTTATGTAATGTCTAGCGGGAGATTTGAATTTACAGGCAGCATTGTTGCGCTGGTAACACCAATGGATGCGAACGGTCAGGTTGATAAGGCCAGTTTGAAAAAATTAATCGATTACCATGTTGCTAGTGGGACATCAGCGATAGTCTCGGTAGGGACAACCGGAGAATCTGCCACATTGAGTCATGATGAGCACGGTGATGTTGTTTTGACAACCGTAGAATTGGCTGATGGGCGTATTCCGGTTATTGCCGGAACAGGTGCAAATGCGACTGCTGAGGCAATATCCCTAACGAAACGTTTTGAAAACAGTGGCGTTGTTGGTTGCCTAACGGTAACGCCTTATTATAATAAGCCGTCGCAAGAGGGTTTATATCAGCATTTTAAAACAATTGCTGAAAATACGGATTTACCACAAATTCTGTATAATGTGCCTTCTCGTACCGGGTGTGATCTGCTGCCGTCAACTGTAGCGCGTTTGGCGAAGATTAAAAATATTGTCGCAATTAAAGAAGCTACAGGGAACTTAAATCGTGTTAGTCAAATCCAAGAATTGGTTAATGATGATAGTTTCATCTTATTGAGTGGTGACGATGCAAGTGGATTGGATTTTATTCAGCTTGGCGGCAAAGGGGTTATTTCTGTTACTGCAAACATTGCAGCGCCTGAGGTGGCTAAGTTTTGTGAATTGGCATTAAACGGCCAGTTTGCAGAGGCACGTAAGGTAAATAATCTCCTGATGGATTTACATCGTCAGCTATTTGTTGAACCTAACCCGATTCCAGTTAAATGGGGATGTTACAAATTGGGTTTGATTGCTGGTGACACCGTGCGTCTGCCGATGACGCCATTGACAGATGCAGGAAAAGTCTCAGTTGAAAAAGCCTTGAAAACGGCCGGATTACTGTAAAATTTAGGGAATTTTAATGGCAATATTGTTGCAAAAAT
The DNA here is from genome assembly GCF_026153155.1 of Photorhabdus aballayi. NCBI lineage: Bacteria > Pseudomonadati > Pseudomonadota > Gammaproteobacteria > Enterobacterales > Morganellaceae > Photorhabdus > Photorhabdus aballayi. The sequence goes on from NZ_JAPFCD010000018.1 coordinate 31,092, forward strand.
CGAAGGTGATAAAGGTTGCTGGTATGTCACTTGTCGTGTTACTGGCAGCCTGTTCTGGCGACCAAAGTTATAAACGCCAAGTCAATGATGATGACACATATCTTGAAACACCTCCCCTGAAGGCGTTGAAAGTTCCTGCGGGTATGGTATTGCCATTGCAGAATGGTGAATATGATATTCCAGCAATAGCCTCTAAAGGGCAGGTTGGGAAAGCGCTTGATATTCGCCCGCCATCTCAGGCACTGGCCCTGTTGAGTGGTTCCCGTACTGAAAACAGTGTAAAGAGCAGTAAATTGCTACTTGAAAGCACTCCTGAGAATAGTCATCTGTGGTCACAGATTAACAATGTTCTGTTGAAAAAAGGTTACCCAATTAGCCAACGCGATGATGCTAGCCAGACATTGACAACTGATTGGATCGATTGGCCGCGTGCAGATGAAAATGTTCCATATCAGACTCGTCATCGTATTAGTGTCGCACGCCAGAGCTATCAGATTGAATTATCCGTTACTAATGAAGGGCTGAGACAAGGTGATCGACAGGTCACTGATTCTATTGAAATCCAGCGTTATAACTCACTGATGCTCAATGAATTAATTGAAGGTGTGAACCAGCAGCGCGAACGCATTAGCGATGATGCTGTGGCGAGTAATCTAGGTCCATTGGATGTACAGAGTGGCGGTGATACGTCTGGATTACCTCAGATGATTGTTCGTGCGCCATATAATATTGTTTGGGATAGATTACCGGCCGCACTGGAAAAAGTAGGCATGAAAGTGGGCAGCCGCAGCCGTTCAACCGGGGCTATTACTGTGACTTATAAAAGTCTCAGTTCATCTAGCTGGAAATCAATGGGTGTTAGTGAACCATCCATTAGTGAAGGTGATTACAAATTACAGGTTGGTGATTTGAATAACCGGAGCAGCTTACAGTTTATTAGTGATAAAGGTAAACCGTTGACCCAATCACAAAATGACGAATTAGTTGCAGCGTTGAAAGCCGCTTTCAGCCAGACCGCAGGATTATAAGCTTAATGGGTGAAAGCCCCTCAGATTATTGGTAAAGCGCTGGCTGTTTAGTTAGCGCTTTGATTTAATTGGAAGCTCATACGGAAAATGAGCTTGAGGCTATGTTAAGAATATCCCCTCTACGTAATTTCTTCCTGAAACGATATCTAAAGCGTTCACGATATTTTGGGTTTTTAACGATCCAGAAATATAGAATCGATTTTACCGAATGGCCTTTGAAGATAAGTTTTTCGAAGGTCATCAGCTTGTCTTGAAACTGAGAGGGAAGGGAGGCAGTTTTTTAGCATGAGATTTGGCTGTTTTTTAGACTAATCAGATAACTATAGAAAAAATCAGCCCTTTGGACAGGATTTTATCGACAATCTGTTTTATTATTTATCTATGGTATTTATACAGTGGTAATATCTCTGGAGTATATAAGATGCAAAAAAAAGCTGAGTTGTATCGTGGAAAGGCAAAAACGGTGTACACCACGGATGATCCTGATTTGCTAGTGCTGGAGTTCCGTAATGATACATCAGCGTTGGATGGCGAGCGTATTGAACAGTTTGATCGTAAAGGGATGGTGAACAATAAATTTAACCATTTCATTATGAGCAAATTGGCAGAAGCAGGGATTCCGACGCAAATGGAGCGTCTGTTATCGGACACTGAGGTATTAGTTAAAAAGCTGGATATGGTGCCGGTTGAATGTGTTATTCGCAATCGGGCTGCGGGTTCATTAGTCAGACGCCTTGGTGTTGAGGAAGGTTTGGTATTGAATCCACCTCTGTTCGATCTGTTTCTGAAAAATGATGCTAAGCACGATCCAATGGTGAATGAATCTTATTGTGAAACTTTTGGCTGGGTTAGCAAAGAACATCTGGCTGAAATGAGAAGATTAAGCTACAAGGCCAATGAAGTATTGAGCAAATTGTTTGATGACGCGGGTTTGATTTTGGTTGACTTCAAACTGGAATTTGGTTTGTTCAAAGGTCAGATAGTTCTAGGGGATGAATTCTCTCCTGATGGCAGCCGTTTGTGGGACAAAGAAACGTTGGACAAAATGGATAAAGATCGTTTCCGCCAAAGCCTTGGTGGACTGATTGAAGCGTATGAAGAGGTAGCGCGCCGTATTGGTGTTATTTTGGACTAATTACGCAAACGATTACCTAGGGCCGCAAGGCCCTTTTTATTGGCCCAAGTGATTCTGGTTGTGATCTTTTCATTGGCTTTTTATGACCAAATATTATCCGACAATGAAGTAGTTAATATGAATTAATCCAATTATAGAATAGACTACCTCTTTGTAAGAGGTGATTTGCTTAAGTTTAGAACAATTTAAGGCATGTTAATATTGAATAGGAATTCATTTATATAATCGCTATATATTTAAAAAATCATTATAATTCATTGGAATTATTGTTATTTTTTACTCCATCTATGATTTGTTGTTTGGAATAAATTATTTATTATTCATATTGGCGAGATATTTTACAATTAGTATATTAAATAACCTAATAAAGGTATTGACATTGTAGAATAAGGTATCAATTTTATTTTTCGGCTATTTTCTTGTGATAGTGTTTATAAACATTTCAATCAGATCGTGATAAATGCGAATATTTTGCGATAATTGCATTTTGCTAAATGTGAACCAGATCTTACTGTTGTGATCGATCTGTTATTAATAACCTTGATGTTGGCTGCATACACTGATGTTGCAAATAACATCGTTAATTTTGATGAGGTGCCATAACCTAAAGATGAAAAGCGTGATGTCAGAGAATTTAACTGTATGGCGGGTATTGTTACAAAGCGCCATACCATTTAAGGGGACTGTTCTATGTGCGTTTTTGGCCTTAACCGTTACATTATCGTGTGATCTAAGCGGTCCTTATATTATCAGGAACTATGTTGATAAGGCGACATCAGGGACGACTGTTGATCAACTTATCATGTTGGCAATCATTTATGTTTTTATTGCGTCGATTGGTGTTATCGGTAATTTGGTAACCAGTTACATGAGCACCAAAGCCGGTTGGGGTATTGCTGATACTATTAGATATAAGCTTTTTCGCCATGTGATGACAGTGTTGCCTGTATTGGAAATAGAACGACGATCACAGGGAGAGTTGCTGGAAAATATCGAAGGTAACGCAGATATTATAGGAAAAACGATTTCTAAAGCAGGCTTCAAAGCCATTGCTAATTTAGCGCTGACATTAGGGACATTGATAATTATATTCAGCGTTATGCCTCAGGCAGGTATTGCCATAACTGTCGTCGTCATACTAGTAGCATATGTGTTGACTCAATTAACCAGACTTTCTGTCCGTCGCTGGCTAATTGCGCGAAATGAAAAAGCCCGAATCTTTGGTTTTGTCGGTGATTCATTACATGCAATGGATGATTTACAACCATTGTCGCAGGCGCATTGGCCTGCCATTGCATTTCGTAAAATGTTGTCAATATTGCTCAAATTTGAACGTAGCGCTTATATTGGCGGCAGGGCTTTTTGGCCAATTACTCAGCTCTTTTTTGCACTCTGTTTCGGTATTGGGTTTGGCTTTGGGCTTCAGTTACTTGGTGAGAACAGTTTAAGTATTGGTACATTAACGATGGTTTATCTCTATGTTGATAAACTTCGGGAACCGGTGGAGGATATGTCATCAGAAATAGAGTTGATACAGAAATTGTTTGCTGCTTTGTCACTTTCAGCAAAAATGTTAAATGAAGGTACTCCTGATAAATCATCGGATAATTTATTGCCTGATGGTCCTCTCTCGATCCATTTCGATAATGTTGATTTCAGTTATAACGGAGAAGAAGCGCAAGTTTTGCATGGCGTTAATTTTTACGTCGCTCCGGGGAGTAAAATTGGCATTATTGGTAGAACGGGGGCGGGAAAAAGTACCATTCTTAATTTGATGTGTGGATTTGCGCGACCTGATTCAGGAAGAGTGACAATTGGTAATGTCGATGTCTCAACGATTAAACCTGAGGAGTTTGCAAAAAAGATTGCTGTCTTGAGCCAGCGTTCTCATCTGTTTTCCGCAACATTGCGGGAAAATTTAACGCTTTTCAGTAGTGAAATATCTGACGACCAAATTTGGGCGGTTCTGCAAGAATTAGATGCGCTTGAATGGGTTGGGGCATTACCTGATGGTCTTGATACACAGGTTGGTACTAATGGTCTGATGCTATCAGCAGGAGAAATTCAAATGATAGCGGGCGCCAGAGTGATGCTACAGCATTGCTCGTTAGTGATTATTGATGAAGGAACTTCTCAACTTGATCCCCGAACGGAAGAGAGTTGGCTGAAATTGCTTGAAAAGTTAAGCCACAATTGCACTGTCGTGATGGTTGCACATCGCCTTCACACGCTTTCGGTCGTTGATGAAATTATCATTATCGATGATGGGCGGATTCAACAACGAATCCCTGAAACAGAAATCGCAATGTTAACGAGTAATCATGATGGGCTCATGGTATGACTATATCCAATGTATCAACTAAACTGAAAATGTTACCGGCTTTGACTGAACTGATAAAAAAGTTTGCTCCTCTCTATTTCATTACCATGTTTGTGTGGACACTGATGCATGGTTTTCCTCTGTTGATTGGTTACCAAATCAGCAAATTACTTGATAGAGCGATGAATGAGCCGACTAACCCTGTCGTCTGGTGGTTGCTTGCTTCGGCGATTGCAACTATGGTTTTGCGATCGCTATTTCTATTCTTGGGATTAACTTTTGATTTTACGTTGATCTTCAAGGTTAGTGCTTATCTGAAAGAGCGGGTTTTGTGGGGAGTGAGCCATTGTTCCCACAATCAGAGACAGGCTTTTTCTCAAGGCGATATTCTGAACCGTATTCGTGATGATAGTGATGAAATTGCGGAATTTCTGAGTTGGACCTCTGATTTTATTTATCGTGCATTACTTTTAATTATCGCATTAGTTGTGCTTATCAACACTGACATAATAACCACACTTGCTCTTATGCCTATGATTGTGGGCCTGTGGGTCGGGGCGATACTTAAACGCAAGGTAGGGAATTTACAGAAGAGTAAACGTCAATCGCAAGGGGATATTGCCGGCAAGATTACTGATGTCTTAACGGGAATACGCGATCTGCGCCTTGGCAACAAAATGGAGGGGCAGATTGAGCGGTTATCGCAGAAATTTGTCAATCGACGGGCTATTCAAGCCAAACATCAGGTATTTACTGACCTTCTTTCTGGGCTGTTCAAAAATATTGTCATACTTGGGACGTCGGCTGTTTTATTGATAGTGAGTAAACGAATTGTCGATGGCAGTTTTACTGTAGGTAATTTGGCACTGTTTTTGACCTATATTGGCTGGATCAGTGAACAGATACTTTTCTTTGGTCGATCGGTTGCCTATTACAAAAATGCGGATGTGTGTTATGGACGAATCAGACAGTTTCTGGCAAATAAAGTAGATAAAAAAGAAACCAAAGAATATGGGCAAGATGAAATTCTGCATAAGCTGAGCGTTAGTCATCTGACATATTCAAAAAACCAGCCCCCTGTTTCATTTGAGGCAACGGCTAATCAGGTTATTGGCATTGTTGGTGATATTGGTTCGGGGAAGACCGCCTTTTTGCGTTACCTGATTGGTCTGGAAAAATCCAGTTCCGGCAGTGTGCTTTGGAATAACAAAGAGGTTCTGGGAAATGAAAACTGGTGGCGGAATCCACGTATCGGATATGCCAGGCAGAAGGCGGGGTTTTTTGGTGGAACCGTAAGACAAAACCTGGCGTTGGGTGATAAGGATATCGATGATGATGTCATGGTGCGGGCGCTGGAGGCAGTCGGTTTGACGCCCGGATCATATGAATTGCCAGAAGGGCTTGATACTGTCATTAATTCTGGCAGTGCTGGTCAATTATCTGGCGGCCAGCGTCAACGTTTGGCATTGGCCCGGATGTTATGTCGTCCCGCTGACGTTTATATTGTTGATAACTGTGATTCGTCATTAGATACGGATACGGCCCGTAGTTTATGGACTGTTTTACCTGAGCGCTGGCCGGGTTTGTGGATTGTTGTTTCGCATAATGCCGATCTTCTCGCTAAAGCGGATCATATTGTTACCGTTCAACAGCGGAGAGAGTTAACATAATCCATTGGATATCCACTCCTGGCTAAGTCGGTAGGAGTGGATGTCAATAATGAAATGGTATATATTTTTTCCATATCTGGTGAAAGGGGATTATGAGTAAGTAAACTATTTATAGTATGAAACTTGAATCAGATATGCATGATTACTTCGTGGCTGCTATTGCGGTGAATATGTGGATATTTGCAATAGGGTTGAGTTGGTCGTTCACTCTGTTATATTGTAAATATGAAAAGAGAGGTTGTTATGGCAAAAATTGCTGATTATCCACAAATGAAAAATTGTGCTTGGTATTTGGCTGAGGATACTGAGCTAACTGATCGTGATGCGCTTGTATTTTATGAACGCAATTGGAAATATATCGAAGAAGATAAGCTTGAACCGAAAGAGCGTCAGTTGATTGAACGACTCATCCATGAACAGGGGCATGGTTTTTTGAATGTCTAATTTTCGTCTTAAGTATCATAATCGTGCTTTCCTTCAGGAAAAGGTTGATATCGTACTCCAATCTGTAAAAGAGGGTAATGGTGTTGAACATAGCGACGTAAAAGCGATTTTTGCGGCTCGAAGAAAACAGGTTAAGGCTCATAAGTGAACGTGATTTGGGCACCTCAGGCGCTTTGCGATAGCGAGGCAATATGGGAGTGACTGGTTTTTGTCTGGATTTTAGCTTTAGTACATACATCACGGTTGTGGCCGCCGGAAGTTGAGTAATTACATGCTTATTAAGAACTTAATTGCCACATTGGAAGGTGAAATACAGATATTAATAACCACATTGCTTAATGAGCAATGGGAAGCAGCCAGGGAATTAATGAATGAATCATTGCGTATGGCGGCTGATGATTTAGCTTTAACTGTATTGGCAGACAGTTTGTGTAACTCAGATATCGATATTATTTATCAGCAGCAAGGTGCTTGTCATCTGCGGCTAAATACGCTCAATGGAAAGCTCAATCTTTATATTGGGATTAAAGATCGGCAAATTGATTCTCTCACATTATCTCGATGTCCAATACCTGATGCGTATGCAAAACAGGGTATTTTTATCGAAAAAACGTTAAAGACGTTTGGTCTTAGAGATGCCCCGGATGGTTTGGTCTGTTTGCCATCGCCACATAATGTCAAAGCACTTGTATTATTGCTTGCGGGTTCTGGTCCGCATTCGATGGATTATGATGTTGGTCCTAATCCACTGTTTCGTATGTTGGCGCATGAATTAAGTCAATATGGCATTGCGAGTGTACGTTTTGACAAACGCTATTACCGTATCCGGCAGAGAAATATGGACCCTGAAGTTGTCGATCTCAATACGGAAATTGTTGACGATGCTTGTAATATTCTGACCGGTTTAATGGGACATATTGAATTACACGATGTGCCGGTATTTCTGGTTGGGCACAGTTTCGGCGGATATGTCAGCCCATTAATTGCAAAGAACTTACAGCAAAAATCGGGTTTAAATGTTACGGGCATTGCGATGTTGGCGGCGCCTTTCCGTAATTTACTCCGGGTGATTTTATCCCAATTACCCAGTGGGAAAGAGCAAGATACAGTATCTCTTGAGAGCTTTTTGTCAGTGCCGGATAGTTATCTCAAACAGATTGAGAATTATCATGCATTTGACTGCTTAAACAGCTTGCCTGCAATGCCGTTATTTTTTGCTCAGGGAGATCAGGATTTCCAGATTTTGCATCATGTTGATTTCACGATGTGGAAAACTGCACTGCAAAATAATAAGCAGGCAGAGTTCAAACTCTACACTGGATTGAATCATATTTTATTGCCCACAATGGGGTGCGATGGTGGAGAGGATTATCTGCACCCAGGTCAGTTCCCGGTGCAGGTAATTGCAGATTTGACTGCATGGATCATTCGCCATTCGTCAATGAAATAGACAGCGCTATTTGTCTTTTTCGAGCAGTTTGATCCAATCGTTGATTGTCGGCCAGCGGGCTAAATCCGCAAAGTTGGTTGGATACCCCGCATCATTTAGCCGATCAACTAGCATCAGCATTTTTATTGAATCGAAACCGATATCAAAAAGATTTTCATCCTCCGGTATTTCCTCTGCTTCTGGGTGAAGCGCTCTGATTTCTCGATGTAAAACTTCATAGATAAGCTGATTTTTCATTGTGTCTCCAAAAGGTGTTATGAAACAAAACAAACTACAATTCTCTGATACCTTCGATTGGCGCTGATGCGGCTGCGCGATGTGATGGATATACACCAAACACGACGATAATAAAGCAGGCTGCGAGGGAAGCGAGTAAAAAAGAATAGAAAGAGAAACCAACCGCAATATCAAATAGTAATAAAATTCTGAAACCGATAAATGAGAATAACAGTCCTAATAGTGTTCCCAATAATGAAATTAAAAATGCTTCGGTAAGAAACTGATAAAAAATATCGGAATAACTTGCTCCTACGGCAAGTCGTATACCAATCTCTCTTCTACGTTCTCTGACGCTGATGAGAATGGTATTCATGACACTGACGCCCGCAACAAAGAGGGTCACTGATGATATTGACAATAGGAAAAGGTTAATTTTTGACTGGGTTTCATGCAACGTTTTCAATAATTCCGTGGTATTACGTATCTCGTAGCTTTGTTGATGTTTAAACCGTGACAACCGTTGTTCAACAGCGTATTTAACCGGCTCAATATGAGAGGCGTCTTTGGCTTTCAACACCATGCCGCTAGGAGGCGTATGACCGAACAGCCGTACCAGATAGCTATTACTTGGCAAAAATGCGGCATCATCGACGCCGGCATCCATGCTTTCGCCTTTCTGTGTCAAGATACCAATAACTTGCATCGAGATATCATTGATCTTGATGTTCTGCTCAAATGCGGTTTCTTTTTGTGGAAAAAGTCGTTCGGCCAGAGAGGCTCCCAAAACAACGACATTTGCCAAAGCTGCATCTTCTTGTGGCGTGTAAAAACGTCCACGATCAATCACTAGATTACGGATAATCGCGATATCTGCATTGGCGCCAATCAATTGACCATCAGCAGAGCTTTGTGGGGAAACTATTGTTCCTGACGCAGTATAAAACAGGGTGCTGTGGCTGATATATGGATTACTTGAAAGTGACGTTATATCCTCTGGTGTCAGATAATTATCATGGGAATCAAAAGCGCCGTTTTCCTGTCTCTTATATTTTACTGAAATGATATTACTTCCCATTGAAGAGACCATCTTGACAATATGATGCTTGGTTTCTGTACCAATTGCTTGCATGATTACAATCGAAGCTACCCCGATGGCAATGCATAATAGCGTCAAGAAGACGCGTGTTTTATGGGCGGTAAGGGAGCGTACCGCCATCTTGAGGTTAAACAGGATGACGGTTGAATAAACATTGAATTTTAAGGTTATTTTACTCATGCTCATTGAGTCACCAGACAACCATTATCCAGATATAGTTTGCGTTTGGCATATTTGGCGACAGCTTGGTCATGTGTTACCAGGATAATACCGCATCCATTATGATGTAATTCAGTAAAAAGCTGCATGAGATTGGTCGCATTAGCGGTATCTAATGCGCCGGTGGGTTCATCGGCGATAATAAATTTGGGGTTGTTGATCAAGGCGCGAGCTACGGCAACCCGTTGCTGTTCCCCTCCTGAAAGATGGCGCGGGTATTTATCTAATAAATTGTTAAGCTGGAGGCGATCGATTAAGTAGTGGAAATGTTCTCTGTCATAATCGAAGTTTCTTTTTAAGTAATACATGGGCATTGAGATATTTTCATCAATGCGGTAGTTTTCAAGCAGATTATAATTCTGAAAAACAAAGCCAAAATATTTTCGCCGTAAAAGTGCCAATGAGTGAATCTTTTGCTGAGTCACCGTGAGATCGTTAATAAGATATTCACCCGCACTGGCGATATCCAAAAGCCCGATTATATTCAGTAAGGTACTTTTCCCTGAGCCAGAGCGACCAAGAATAGCAATGTAATCATTCTGGTCTATGGTTAAGCAAATATCTTTCAGGACCAGATGTTGTTTACCTTCATTGCCGTAGGTTTTGCAGATATTATTTAACGTTATCATTGTGACTACCCCCAAGATTATCTTGTTTGGAAAGGACAACGATCTGCTCATTATTCTGCAATCCATTGACAACGACTGAACGTCTTCCGTCGTTATGGCCGATCAGCAATTTTCTTACTACGATGTTTCCCTCTTTCATCTCACGCAAAAAATAGGTGGTTAGATCATCATTCAAAGGTTGATGCCGTTTATTATTCAGTATGTCACTGGGTATGGTTACTACTCCGGTGCTTTCGTGGGTCACAATAGTGACATCCGCACTCATACTGGGTTTGAGCAGGAAATTATTATTAGGGACATCAAATAGCACCGTATAATAAACGGCATTATTAATGAGATCGGGCTTATACATAATCTTCTTAACATTGCCGTGCCATATATGCTGATTTGCGCCATAGATCTTGAAGGAGGCTTTTTGCCCCGTCACGATTTGGTTAATATCTGCTTCGGAAACTTTTGCGTAAACAGTCATATTGTTGAGATCGGCAATTTGCATGAGAACCGGTGTCTGTTGATTGACATTCAGCGTTTGCCCTGGGTCAACATGGATTGCAGTTACTACGCCGGCAATAGGCGAATAGATTTGGGTATAACTGAGGCTGACTTCTTCACTATGCAAAATATGTTCATTCTGCCTGATGTCTGCCTTAAGGCTTTCAATTCTTGCCTGACTTTTCTTAACGCCGAAAGCGGCTTCATCCAGCAGTTGCTGACTGGTTGCGGAGCGCAGGTTAAGCTCTCTTTGGCGCTTTTCTGTGATGACCAGAAGTTGATAGGCGTATTGTTCTTCCTGCAACATGGCTCGCAATTTTTCTAACCGTGCGCGGCTGGCCTCAACTTTAGTACGATAAAAAGTATCATCAATGCTGGCGACCAGTTTACCTGCTTCGACGATATCCCCGACCTCAACATATAACTTAGTTAACTGGCCTGAAATTTGGCTACCAACATTGACCTGTCTGGTTGGTTGTATAACACCGGCAGCACTTACCGTAGTAATAATGTCACCTAACGTTCCGGTGACGGTTTGTTCTGTCATAACCGTAGATGTCTCTTTTTGGCTAAAGTTGTTATAAGCCACGGCAAGAAAAGCGATTATGACAATGGTGATAACCACCCATTTCTTTTTTTTAACCAGCACAATCAGCATCCATTTTACTATTTGTTATCGTTCCGTATCGCCAGACATCAGGTCATGCTGAGTGTTTAGGCAATCCAATAAATCAATCAAAAACAGCCCCATGTCGCTGATAATATCTTCAGAGAAAATATCATCATCGTAGAGCCATTCCAGCCCTATTCCGGTTGGCAAATTGATCAGCTCGAGCGCAATATCTCCTTTAGGTTTGAGCCCCTTGATTTTTTCCTTGATGCAACGGGTTTCACCAAGATATAAATCAGTTTCAAATCCTATTTGAGAAGAAAAATAGTAGGTAACTTCCGGCAATTGCATACCGTGGTGGTGGTGAAGATGTTGTTTTAAATAGGCCAGTGAGATATTGGAATGCTTATTCGCGTTTGCCAGAAAATCGCGGACATATCTGGATACGTTAATTAGCGAAGTTTCCGCCGTAACGTAGGGCAGCAGTAGTGTTGTTGCGAAGCTACCAACGCTGTCAAACGATATGGGAGGAATGCGGTTGGCACAAGGAATACCTACAATAATCTCATTTTTATTGAGTAATGAATTAATGGTCATCAGAAATGCGCCAATCACGATATGTTCCAGAGTCACCGCATGTTTTTTCTGCGTGTTGGATAGCTCGGCAATTAATTGAGGAGACAACGGCATTGAATAACGTCGGCCCCGGATTCTCTGATGGGCTTCTGATGTATCATTACGCTGCCCGGTAATCGAAAGTACATTGAACAATTTTTCTGTCCAAAAATTTAATGTTTCGTCTGACATGCGCTGATTGATGACATTAATGCCTGTTTCCGTAGCGGTTTCAATCTTTGGTACATTATCTGCGTAAGCGGAAGATAATTTTTGCAGCACATGAGCAATCGACATCCCATCACAAAATGCATGATGGAAATTTAATAAAAGGTAGTGCTCATGCTCTGCTATTTTTAATAACTTAAAATATACCGGTGGATTATCTTGTAATGCCATCGGCTTAAATGCCATATCATTTAAGATTCTGCGTAATGAAATCTCAATATTGATGCCGGTAGCATGAGTTAAATCGATATATTCGAAAGGCAGATTCTCTTCGCTAGCCGGTGAGAAGGTTAAAGAGAGTTGCCCATCTATTATAGTGACTCTTTGGCTGAGGGTAGGGAAATATTGCATGGTATACAGCAAAGCGTAACGTAATTTATTTAAATCAATCTCGCCGGACAGATGATAATATAGTGGGATATTATGAGCGCCTGATCGATTAGAGATAGTATCGATAATCCAATAATATTGGTCGTGTTGCTCTGTCAGGCAAGTGCTATTTTTATCGGTTAAAATCGGTATTTGCCCTTGTTGAATGATAGATTGTAATAAATAACCTAATCTAGGGGCATGATAAAAATCTTCCAGATGCAGAGAACAATTAAAGCGTTGCTGGATCTTATTAATTAACAATAACGCTTTCAGCGAAGTACCGCCTGCGTCAAAGAAATTAGTTTCTTCATCAATAACGTTATCGCTATCACCAAAAACTTCCCGCCATAGAGTAAAAAATATTTCTCGTTTTTCCCCGTTAATCTGCGAAATATTATCTTCTTTATTCAATTCTGACACTGGAACAGAATCATTAGATGACGCTAATTCAACAATAAAAGGCACCTGCAATTTTGGATAACATCCACGTAAGAATGAGACGATTTCGTGGCGTGTGATTGAGTAGGAACCATCAGGTATAAATATATTAATATATTGGTACCCAGTTTCATTCTCTTTTATCGTTAAATGAATGTCATCAATATTGATCGCCGTTGTCAGTAATTTTTGCATTTCATCCAGATCGACACGTTTCCCATCAATTTTACGCTCTTTATCCAGGCGACCAATGAAATTTAAATTTCCGTGGTTATCATAAAATCCACGGTCTCCGGTTAAATAATAGATTTTTCCGTCGTTCAATTGTAGGAATTTACGTGAAGTTGACTGATTATCGTTAATATATCCGGTACAGATAGAATCACCACGAATGCATATTTCTCCACTACTGCCATTAATGATCTTATCAGTTCCATATTCCCGAATAACGATAGTGGTATTTGCTAGCGCTTTGCCAATGATATTACCGGGTTGAAATTTATCATCTATTTTGTGACTGCTAGCCACAACGCAACATTCTGTTGGGCCGTAAGAGTTAATCAAAGAAATGCCACATCCTACTTTTTCCAACCAATGATGAATGGCTTTATCCATTGCCAGATCGCCACCAATAATTGTCATTCTAATCGAAGGGGCGAGTTCTTTAATAGCTGCATGTAGGAAAAAGACAATTTGATGCCAATAATTGGTAGGAAAATTAACTATAGTGACTGATTGTGCATGGCAAAATGAAAACAGTGTATTAAGTTCAACGATCATATGATCGTTGGCAATCGCCAATGTAGCTCCTTGATAAAAACAGCCAAACACCTCTTCAATATAAGCATCGAAAACCGGTGTGCTGAAATTGAGAATAACGTCATCTTGTTTAATACCATACTGCTCTGTCATCGCAGACAAATAGGCATAAAGCCCTTTGAACGTAATTGGTACTGCTTTTGGTACACCTGTAGTTCCTGATGTAAAAAAGATATAGGCTTCGTCCTCTTGAGTCGCGGGGCGTTTTATATCATTCCCCAGAAATATCTCGGAAGGGCGAGTCTCTATATCTTCAATAAAGAGAAGATGCGTATTATTAATAACGTTTATTTTTTCATGATAGCGACGGGCAGTAATTAATAAAGAAATATTCAGGCTATTTAATATATTATTAATTTCTTCTTGCCCAAATGTCATATTGATTGGGACAAAACATAATCCCGCAGTATGGATTGATAATATAGATAATAAGGAATCTACCCCTCTGGGTAATAATACAGCGACTCTTCGGTTTTGTAGCGGGCAGGATAATAGCAGTTGACTGAAAGTTAATAATTTGTGGTAAAGTTCACGGTAATTAAGGCAATGTACACTGCTTATTTCTGCTTGATTTCCATAAATAACTGATTTTTTATCCGGCGATATTTCGACGATCTTTGCTATTCTGGAAATAATGTTATCTTTGATCGGGTGATTAGCGATAATATTTTCTGGGCGCCATAGAATAGAAGTAATATTATCCATTGGTTTAATTTCTTTATATTTTTCCCAATAGATCTCGATCGTTTCATTAATATTTTCTGCAATAGTGCTATAAATACGTAAATAATCATCGAGCAGAGCATGAGCGGCAAAATGACTATACAGACGGCTCCCCACATCCAATTCCACTAACGCTGATTTTTCATCAGGAAAGAACCGGATGTTAATACCATAATTATTGACCGCGCCGGAAGTCATACAACCGCGAATAGCGCGATTATCTTTCATAAGATCATGTTCAAGCTCATGCAGCAAATTAACATACGGGGCGGCAGTGAATTGATCTGCTCGACTAATTGCTTCATCGTTTAAATCATTTATATCAATGCGGCTATGCTTGCTGTGTAAACTAATTTGCGACTGCATTGCTACGAGGATCTGTTTTATTGTTGCCTGCGGCGTTAAAGAAACCATAAGAGGTAGGGTGTTCATTGCCGGGCGATAATAACGGTATTCTCCTTTATCACGTCGATTAGAGAAAGGTAAATTGATGATACTTGTTGATAAACGACCTTGTTTGGTCATTTGCAGACATAAAGCCAGCATCATCATTAACTTATCATTAAAGGTAAAACTACCGTTGTTTGCGGTGAGCGGCCGGCTTACTTTCATTGCTTTTGAGGGAAATAGGCGTTTACGGGCATAATCCTCTAATTCGGGTAGTTGGCTGAGGTAATTATTCCAATACTCTTTGTTGTTGGCATAATGCGCGTTTGCTTTATATTTAACATCGTTAAGGTAAGCCTGATAGGTAAAAACAGGCGCTGCTGTTGGGTGTGTTTGTCGTTCATAGCAAGACAAAACATCGTGAATCAACTGACCTATGCCCCAATAATCTGTGGCGATATGGTGCGCGATGATTCCCCAAAAACAGCACCCAACATCATTAAAGTAAAGATAATGCCTTATCGTCACCCCTTTTTCAGGCGCTAGCGGTTGAGTTGTTCGCTTGGCAAAATCAGTTTTTGCCGCGAGTTCTACTGCTGGATCTGACAATTTTATTTGTATAACTTCGACCGGCGTAGATCCCTTTTCCTGAAAAATATTGTGTCCGGCAATACGGTAACGTAAGGAAAAACCATCATTGTATTGATGAATGGTGATAATGGCCTGCTTCAATCTTGCCAGGCTAATATTATCACTGAAGCTGACGAATTCACCGACATTAAAGACAGATTTATCGTCAGCAACAGTATTAGCAATAGCTAAGCGGAGCTGTGTATAATTCAACGGCCAATAATTGTCACTATATTCCATCATTTTGCGGCTCCACGCTGTCTGCCTATCCAAATAGGCTATTTTATTTGCCCTTCTTTGCCATAAAGAGCGAACCTAGGCAGTGCTCAAAATCCTCACGTACTACGTGTACGCTCCGGTTTTTCCGCGCTGTCCGTGTTCAAACTGTCTGCAACAATTACGCCTATTGGGATAGGCGCTATATTTTACCTTGCAACTCGCCCTTTATTTTTTCAAAAATAGATTCATCTATGCATAATCCAATATTACCTTCTGAGTTAAAGCAAATCAGAGGGTTTTTGCTTACGCGTAGAATGAAATATTTATTCTTTCCCTTGTGATAATATCCAGACGAATAATGGATAATATGTATACCATTACTGCGGCTAAAATCTTCCAGGGAAACGCCTTCTTCCCGGCGTAATGAGGAAATAACCCATTCGTGTGAATATACTCCGGACTTCATCAATAATTTTTCTTCCTTGACCACGGCTTTATTTGATAACAACTGATAGCCTACAAATAAGGCGATGATGACAAAGAGAGTCGTCGCGATACTTGCCGCCAGTTTATTGGGATTGCTGTTACTGAGCCAGTATGGTACAGGCAGAAAAACTAAAGCGATCAGGACGAGCATAGCGACATTCATTAATATGACTTTGAAGTCTGGATTTAATCCCACGATATTATTCATGCTGCTGCCATTCCTAAAGATAATTCGGTAAAGAGATGAATCACTTCTTTGCGTTCTTCACGTGTTGCGGGCAGATTGATATAACCACACTTTTGCGCCGCAAACAGGCAAGCGGTGATTTCCCTTCTGACAGCTTCTTTAACCAGTGAATCGACCATTTCCTGGTTGTTATAGAGCCTGGCAAGATGAAGAGAAGCCGTGCCGGTTGAAAGGTCGCTATGATCAAGTTTGGGTAAATAATTTACCATACATACCGTAACCGCTGTTTGTACCGCCAGGCTTAAGTAGGCTACTACGTTAACTGCCGCCGCCGCATTCACTGCCGCGACAACTCGGGTGCCGACAGCCACGTTGACCGCAGCGACGACATTGGCTCCTACCGCAAGGCGAGCAATCTCAATACTGGTGTCATCTTCATGGTTTAAGGGTTCCAGAATTTCCTTCAGTCGGATAAGAGGAGGACTGTTTGTATCTTGGAGCTGATAAGCGTCGATATTCTCTTTAAAATGTGCGAACAGGCTGGCATCTTGATTGAGATGGTGATTGATTCGGCTTCTCAGACTTGAGCCCCTTTCGTTTAGGCCATAAGTTTTTAGATGGGAAAAGAGCGCTTCATAGTCATTAGTTTTTACCGCATTCATTAAGTCTTTATCATAAGTGATGAATAGCAGTAATTCCTCTGCGGAGCCGGGGCTAACGATATCTTTGTCTATGCCAAATTCAGCTAGCACTTTTTCCGGTGATTCCCGGTATTCTAATGCTAGATTAGGCTGCTGTTGTAGGGTTTCCCAGAATCGGTTATAGGTGATGATCTCTTCCCAAACTTCAACCGGAAGTTTGGCGTTTGACATTGACAACCTGAGCTTATTTTCTTCAACCTCTCCGGGAGAGAGTAATGAACGTGGCACGCCAAAGAGGCGGTTGCTATCAGTGCGAGCATTAACGGTGGGTATAACACTGCCAATAGCTGCGCCGGCAGCCACGCCAATAAATGTACGTCTTTTCATAATTCGTTCCTTTATAAGTTAACGGAATTCTTTTTTTATTGAGCGTTATATAAGATAAGATGTAACCTTTCCTTATTAAGTTTCTTCATTGCTGAGATAATTTCGTGAATTAATTATCTAACTGATATTTCTTACCTGCGATATTCATTGTGAGTATATATTATGATTACCATAACAGGATTTGGCTATCATTCTTGATACTCAATGGAAAAACATAGAATAATTTATCCTCTATTAAATTAAAGGTTAGACGATACTAACTATTAGCTGGATAGTGACATTTTGCAATAGCTTAGTTGATTAAATTTATATTTTGAGCGTTTAGACTAAATATGTTTTGCGACAAAAGGCTCTTATTTAGAGTCCGATCACAAAATAGTAAGTAAAAATATTCCTAAAGAAGAATAAAGCCTTTCCTTGATTACCACCTCATTCAATAAAAATTTTCTAGGCGAAAAAGAGTTATTTTAGCGATATTCGTTAGTAATAACGTTAAAATATGGATTTGATCCTGTCGTATTTTTCATACTGTCATCGTTTTTAAAGACAATTCAGTCAGAAGCTGCATGACTTCTTTGCGCTCTTCACGGGTCGTTGGCAGATTAATATAACCACATTTTTGTGCGGCGAACAGACAAGCCGTGATTTCTCTCTGGATTGTTTCTTTGACCAGTGTATCTACCATTTCTTGGTTATTATAGATCCTGGCAAGGTGAATGGAGGCAGCATTGGCGGAAATATCATTGTCATTAATTTGAGGCTGATAATGCGCCACGCATTTTCCAGAGACGGAGACTGCTGTCAATATTAAGACATGAGCTATCACACTGGTTGTTGTTGATACATTGACTGAAGTGGAGGTATGAGCGGTAACTACGGCCGCTATGTTAATGGCGGCAACGACATTCGCTCCTACTGCAAGGTTGGTATCATCTCCACTGTTCAAAGGCGCTAAAATTTCTTTTAATCTGAGAAGAGGGGGAATATTTGACTCGTTGAACTTATCTGGTGCAATGTGTTCTTTGAAATGTGCAATCAGATTGGCATCTTGACTAAGGTAATGATTAATTCGATTTCTCAGGTTTGATTTTCTTCTGTTTAAACCGTAACTTTTTAGTCGGGAAAATAATTCCTCATAGTCGTTGGTTTTTACCGCATTCATTAGCTCCTTGTCATAAGTGATGAATAGCAGTAATTCCTCTGCGGAACCGGGGCTAACAATCTCTTTATCTATACCAAATTCATCCAGCACTTTTTCCGGTGATTCTCGATATTCTAATGCTAAAGCAGGTTGCTGTTTTATGGTTTCCCAAAATCGGTTGTAAGTAATGAGCTCTTCCCAAACTTCAATGGGGAGTTTGGCATTTGACATTGACAGCCTCAGCCTATTTTCTTCGACTCCTCCCGGAGAGAGTAGGGAACGCGGCACACCGAAGAGACGGTTACTGTCAGCGCGGGCGTTAACGGTGGGTATAATACTGCCAACGGCTACTCCCGCCGCTGCGCCAATAAATGTACGTCGTTTCATCAATTTATTCCTCAGTTAAGTTAACGGCATTTTTTTCTGCTGAGTAGTAGATGAGATCCAGTCTTTCTTTAGCATTAAATTTCTTCATCACAGGAATGATTTCTTTGTGATAATTATCTAACAGATTGCGGCGTGTTCCTTCGTCTTTATGCAAATGAGCACAGGCTTGGCAGGGGTGAACGATTTTTTCCAGATTAATGTTGCTATCCAACGGGCGATATTTTTTTAGGATCTTATACGGCCCTTCTGTTCTTAACCATACTTTCATAAAGTCTTCTTCCTGACCTTTAAAAAGTTGAGATACATCGCCTCCTTGCAAACGGCCAAGTTTCATTTCAGGGATATGCTCTAACGTCAGCCCACAGCAAGCGGAAATTTCACCATGTGGTGTCAATACAATATTTTCGAAGACCTGATCGCATCCTTTTGCCAGTTGCTGATCCCGGTTTGGAACATCTTTCCGTTCTTCGCTGGTGTCATAAAACGGCATCCAGGTATTTCGTTGTAAATTAATCTTGTTTTGTTCTTTCAGGCGTTTAATGACCGGGTTCTGGGTGATTTGCGTTGCAATGGCGGAATCAGCGGTATCCTGCTCTACGGTAATCAGGGTTGTAATGTTTTGTTCGGCCAATGCTTCTGCTGCTGTAACTACGCTGTCAAGGGGAATCCATTCACTGTGATCTTTTCCTGTGCTGATGTTCATTTCTGTGATGCCGGCATCTATTAAATCTTGGGCGATTTTTTGCGCCTTTTCTCTATTTTTTCCCCAATAACCGTTAGTCACGCAACGAGTCAATAAGCCGTGATTTGAGGCAAAGCGAATAGCTTCAATCAGATCTTTACCTAGCAGGAAACATTCACCGCCACTGAAAACCACGAGCTTTAAACCGGGAAAATTAGCTTTTGAGTGTGCGATAAATTGTTTAATTTCATCCAGGCTTAAACGCGCTTTTACCGAGGGGTTGCATTCAAAACAACACTCTTTGCAAGCTGCATTGCAAGTATATGTTGTGATAACGGTGGCAGTATTCGGATATTGTTCCCAATACCCAGGAGGAAAGCATGACATAATTTACCCCTGTTGGATTAAAGGTTATACGTTACTAACTATTAGCAGTATGATTTTATTTTGCAATATATTTAGATAATTAAATTTGTATTTTGAGCGCTTGCGCTAAGTATGTCTTGTTACGAAATGCATTTATTTAGAAGCGGCTCACAAAATAAAGTTCGAAATATTTCTGGTTGAGGATAAAGTAAATATGCATAAACAGTAATCGACTATTGTTAACACATTGAATATTATTGTAAGGAATAAAATCATGTCTATTGAATTTACACCTTGGCCGGCTGAGTTAGCAGAACGTTATCGTGAAAAGGGTTATTGGCTTGGTAAGCCCTTAACTGACATACTTTATAAACAATGTCAGATACAACCTGAAGCAATTGCGATTATTTGCGGTGATCGTAAATTTAGTTATCATCAACTTGATCAACAATCTTCTGCATTAGCGACAAATTTAACGTTAGCGGGAATAAAAAGAGGTGATACTGCCATTGTACAATTGCCAAATATAGCTGAATTTTATATTACATTTTTTGCGCTACTGAAAATGGGTGTAGTACCTATTAATGCATTGTTTAGCCATAATAAATTAGAGTTACTTGCTTATGCACAGCAAATTGATCCAAGTCTGGTTGTACTTTCGTCAGAGCATCCACTTTTGCAGAATGATGATTTCCTGGAACAATTAAAAATAGATTGTCCACGGCTAAGAAATATCGTCGTTGATGGTCGCAAAATACAATATACCAATGAATTAAAACCGTGGTTAGAGTCAACAAATTTACCTTTGAATTTTGAAGTGACATGTTCAGATGAGGTCGCTTTTTTTCAACTTTCAGGTGGGAGTACAGGAACACCTAAATTAATTCCAAGAACGCATGACGATTACTATTATAGCGTAAGACGCAGTGCTGAAATTTGTGAGCTGACACAACAAACCCGTTATCTTTGTGCTTTACCTGCGCAACATAATTATCCGTTGAGTTCTCCGGGGGCGCTTGGCGTGTTTCATGCTGGCGGTTGTCTCATATTAGCAACAGATCCTGGGCCTACGACTTGCTTTCCACTCATACGTGAACATCAAGTCACAATGACTGCACTGGTGCCATCGGCTGTTGCATTATGGATTCAGGCGATTCGGAAATACGAATATTCACTGGAAAGCCTTCGGCTATTACAAGTCGGTGGAGCAAAGTTAAGTGAAAGTGTGGCGCGAGTGATACCGAAACTTTTTTCGTGTAAGTTGCAACAAATTTTTGGTATGGCTGAAGGGTTGGTGTGTTATACCCGGCTTAATGACGATGATGAACGTATATTTACCACTCAGGGGCGTCCAATGAGTGAAGATGATGAGGTGCGTATTGTTGATGATAACGGCAATATACAAGCGCCAGGTTCGGCGGGTATGTTAATCGTTCGTGGGCCATATACATTTCGGGGATATTATAAAAGTCCAGAGCATAATTCGAAGGTATTCGACAAAGAAGGTTTTTATTATTGCGGTGATGTGGCCTATATGACGAAAGAGGGGGATATATGTATAGTCGGACGTGAGAAAGATCAAATTAATCGCGGTGGTGAAAAAATTGCTCCGGAAGAAATTGAATCTTTGTTGCTCAAACATGAAAGTGTTATCCATAGCGCTTTAGTTTCGATGCCTGATCCTTTAATGGGAGAAAAAAGCTGTGCTTTTGTTGTGCTGGCTGATCCGAATATAAACGCATTGCAATTGCGGAAATATTTAAGAGGTCTAGGAATCGCGGAATATAAATTACCTGATCGTTTCGAATTTATTGATGTTATGCCTGTTACACCGGTTGGAAAGATTAATAAACGATTATTAAGACAAATCATTCGAGATAAATTGGAAAATTAATTAATCACATGAAGGTGTTGAAATGACCATTCCATCATTGAAAAATTATAGGTTACCTCAGCCGAAAGATTTTCCAGGCAATAAAGCATCCTGGTTATTCGAACCTCATAAGGCAATTTTACTTATTCATGACATGCAGGACTATTTCTTGCAGTTTTTCGGTAATAATAGCCCTTTAGTTAATAGATTAATTGAAAATATTCATTTGTTGAAAGTATTTTGTAAAGAAAAAGAGATTCCCATTATATATACAGCACAACCTAAAGTACAAAGTGGTGAAGAGCGAGCATTACTTAATGATATATGGGGAGAAGGCTTGAATAGATCACCTCATTTACAGAATATCAGTCATGCTTTAGCTCCTGCCAACGATGATATTGTGATAGTTAAGTGGCGTTATAGTGCGTTTCAACGTTCTTCGTTAGAAGAAATTATAAAAGAATTAGGGAGGGATCAATTAATTATTTGCGGGGTGTATGGACATATTGGTTGCATGATTACTGCGGTTGACGCATTCATGAGAGATATAAAGCCTTTTTTAGTGGGTGATGCGATAGCGGATTTTACGCTTGAAGATCACCTTATGGCTTTAAGATATGTTGCTGAAAGATCAGGAATGGTTGTGAGTACTAAAGAAATAATTTCATCAGTAAATTTCGATAAATCGGATTTATAAAAATTGCATAATAAATCGCTATTAAAATTAAAGAAGAAATAAAATGAAAAATAAACAAAATTTACAAATGGATTTTAGCCATAAAACTGTCTGGGTAACTGGAGCGGCACGCGGCATTGGTGAACAAATTGCCCGTGATTTTACCGCGCTTGGCGCTAATGTCATAGGTTTCGATCGCGTATTTGAGCAAGATAATTTGCCTTATAAATGTATACAACTCGATATCAGCGATCCAGACAAGGTCGAAATGGTTTGTTCCCAACAACTGTCTATCTCAGCTAAATTAGATGTTCTGGTTAATGCTGCCGGTATATTGCAATTGGGCAATGTTGATGAGTTAAATATTAGTGACTGGCATCATTGTATTAATGTTAATACTTCTGGGGCTTTTTATCTATTTCGTACCGTGATTCCCCATTTTAAACGTCAGCGCAGTGGCAATATTATTAGTGTCAGCTCTAATGCGGCACATGTTCCACGTATGAGAATGGCGGCTTATTGTGCATCAAAATCAGCACTGACAAGTTTAACCCATTGTGTTGGGTTAGAACTCGCGCCATTTGGTGTACGTTGTAATGTTGTATCGCCCGGTTCGACGGATACGCTTATGCAGCGTTCTATGTGGAAAACCGATGATGATGAAAAAAATACGATTAACGGATATCCTGAGCAATATAAATTGGGTATTCCTCTCGGTAAGATTGCAAACGTTAATGAAATTTCACATACCGTACTCTTCTTGTCTTCTGATTTGGCAAGCCATATAACGCTACAAGATATTGTGGTTGATGGTGGTGCGACATTAGCTTGTTAATAGTTTGAATTAATACGAAAATACCGGTCATTTCTGTAACGTAAGGAAAAATTACCCTAGCCTAAATAGGATTATACCCTATGGATTTCAAGATGCGTCGCGACGGCAAGGGAGTGAATCTCCGGGAGCATAGATAACGATGTGACCGGGGTGAGCGAGTGCAGCCAACAAAGAGGCAACTTGAAAGATAACGGGTATAGGCTGTTGTAGGGTATTGAAATCAAATCTATGAGCCATCTCGATCCTACTTTACTGGTGCTGCTAGTGTTGGCAGCACTGGGTATCATCAGCCACAACATGACTGTCACGCTTGCAATGCTGCTCTTGCTGGTTATCCGTATCACGCCACTGAATCATTTTTTCCCGTGGGTGGAAAAATATGGGCTGACTATCGGTGTACTTATTCTGACCGTGGGCGTCATGGCGCCTATCGCCAGTGGAAAAATTACGGTACAAGCTGTCCTCAACTCGTTTATGAATTGGAAATCGTTACTTGCGATAGTGATAGGGGTATTAGTGTCATGGTTAGGTAGCCGGGGTGTTTCACTCATGTCTCATCAGCCATCAACCGTTGCTGGTTTGTTGGTGGGGACGGTATTGGGTGTAGCCTTGTTTAAAGGTGTTCCTGTGGGACCGCTGATTGCCGCGGGGATTTTGTCATTGTTGATTGGTAAATCATAGCCGCTATGTTGCCAGATCAACTGAGTGTGATACAGACGGAAATGCAGCAGCAAGGGTTACGTCGTTTGCTGGTGTTGAGTGGCGATCATCATTGGTGCCATTTACAGGCTGATGAGTTACAGCAGAGATTTACTGGTGATTGGTTATGGATCTCTTATCGTAAACAGAACGCTGTGTTGCCGGAAAAGGCGGCCAGTTTATTAGGTCAGGAATATCTGCACGGCATATTTGACGCTACCGAAGGTTTTAATGCGGAAGCACTGGCGATATTGGCAGGCACATTGAAAGCCGGAAGTTGGTTAGTGATGATGGTTCCATCTTGGCGCCAATGGCGTTATCAACCCGATAAGGATAGCTCGCGTTGGAACGAACAGTTAGATGCTATGCCAGCGCCGCATTTTGTTCAGCATATTCAGCAGCAAATTGTTAGCGATCCCCAAGTTTTGCTATGGCGGCAAAATGATCCCTTATGCATCCCTGAATTTCCACGGTATAGCGCGTGGCAACTGCCTGATGGCAATCCAACCGCCAGCCAGCAGGCCATTTTGGCGCGACTTTTGCGGGCAAATCAGGGGGTATGGGTCATTACTGCGCCAAGAGGACGAGGTAAATCGACACTTGCAGGGATGTTAATGCAGCAATGGCAAGGAAATTGCTGGTTAACTGCACCGGCAAAGGCGACAACTGAAGTTATCAGGCGCTATGCGGGGGAAAAGGGAAAATTCTGGGCCGTAGATAATTTGCTTAAATATTGTAGACAAAATAGCGTGTCAGATATTGATTGGCTGCTTATCGATGAAGCCGCTGCTATTCCAATGCCTCAATTATCTGAATTGATCAGCTATTTTCCTCGGATATTGCTGACCACAACTGTGCAGGGATATGAAGGTACGGGGCGGGGATTTTTACTTAAATTTTGCGTAGGAATTCCTGATAGCCATATCCTGAACCTGACGGCTCCTGTGCGTTGGGCTGAAAATGATCCGTTGGAAAACTGGTTGGAAAGCGCTTTATTGTTTGAGGATGCAATTCCGGTCAATGATGCCGATCAGGCGATCAGTTATCACGTCTATCATCAGCAACAATGGATTAAACAGCCTGAATTGCTGAGGCAGTTTTACGGCATATTAACCAGTGCTCACTACAAAACTTCACCTTTGGATTTACGGCGTTTACTTGATGCCAAAGGTATGCAATTTGTTGCCGCTGTTGGAAATAATGCCTTAATGGGGGCTTTATGGATGGTTGAAGAAGGCGGGTTGTCGTTTGAGTTAGCTCATGAAATATGGGCAGGCAGGCGTCGTCCAAGAGGAAATTTGGTTGCTCAATCGTTAGCTGCTCATAGCAGTTTACCCCAGGCGGCGGTTTTGAAATCTCAACGTATCAGCCGGGTTGCTGTACAAGCCAGTCATCGCAGGCAGGGTATTGCTCAGGGAATGATCGCGTATCAACGGGAAAGGGCAGAAAAACAAGGCGTGGATTTTATTTCTGTTAGTTTTGGTTATACCGCGGAGCTCTGGGCGTTATGGCGGAAATGCGGCTTCCAATTAGTGCGAATGGGAACTCATCTAGAAGCCAGCAGTGGTTGTTATACAGCAATGGCGATTCTACCATTGAGTGAACAGGGGATTGCTCTGAGGATTCAAGCTCAACAACAGCTTGCCCGTGATGCGCATTGGCTAGAATCGCAGATTGGATTTAGCTTGCCTGTCGATTATCAAATTGATCGCCATCTCAATCAGCATGATTGGCAGGAACTATCAGGTTTTGCATTTGCTCACCGGCCATTTTCTGCTTCATTACCGGCCTTGCAACGATTGTTGCTGAACAGTGATTTGCCGTTGATTGCGCTGAGAAATCATCTCCAGCAGGAAATGAGTGTTGAACAATGCATCACCGTATTGAAGTTGAATGGCTATAAAGCATTAATGCAACTCTGGCGGCAAGAAACCGCACAGGCGTTGTCAAGTCTCGATAAGAAACTTGCCAGAGACTGGCAACAGTGGACTACGGCTTTTTCTGCGGCCAATCATCTTCATCATCCCACTTGCGATTAAGATCCCGATGAGGAGGCAGCTCCGGTTTATTGTCCAGAAATTTTTTCACATCCAGGCGGCGTAACTCTTTAATAGCATTGAGAATAACGCCAACCAATAAAATTAAAATAACCCACCAGTAATCGGCTAACCATTGCATTAGGTTGTCTCCTGCTCAACGTGGAGGTAATTTTCAAATATATAAGGTAAGTTAGCCGATAACCAGTCAATACCTGCGATATCATGCTGTTGCCATACTTCCAGTAATATCTGTTGAGTCAGTAATTTTTCTAATTGTTTGGCTAATGGTTGATAGCTGATATGCCACGGTTCATAAGCGACGCCGCTATTGTGACTGATAAAAGGACGGTAAAAACCGAAATGGGCCATATTTTCGGTTAACCAGCGAGTTAATGGCTCAAAATAACCGCCATGTTCATATTCCCAAGGTTCGAGTAATAACTTCTGGTTATCCGGTAGCATCGTTGGATCATAGATATCCAGATCTGTTCCCCAATGATGGCGGCTACCACCGGGCAAGGCAGACCAACGAAGAATTGCCTTACAGCGTTCTCCTTCTGATAACTGAGTGATGTCCATTGGTTGGCTGTTTTCATCCAATACAGGGCGTTCACCCCGGAATTTTCCATTCCAGATAGCTTGCTGACGCTGAAAATCACGGAATGTACTGGCAGGTTGCAGATTAATTCCGGCTTTTTCGGCGGCTTGTTGCATGGCAAGAAAAGCATTGGCGGCTTCTGACTGTAATCGATGATTACCAGAGAGAGAAATCAAGTGACCAGTAGCCAGGCCGGTTAACATATTTGCTGTGATCACTGGATTAGCTGCTCCATAACGCGTTGATAAATCCGGCTGAGTTGTTGCAGATCGGCGGCACTGACGGATTCGTTGACTTTATGGATTGTTGAGTTTAGTGGCCCAAGTTCGATAACTTGAGCGCCCATCTGAGCAATAAATCGTCCATCGGATGTCCCGCCACTGGTAGATAGTTCAGGTTGATAACCACAGTATTGGTCTATCGCCTGTATGACAGCATTGACTAACTCACCTTTGGCTGTCAGGAAAGGTTGGCCTGGTAGTATCCACTCAATCGTGTAATTCAGGTTGTGATTTTTTAGGATAGTTTCAACTTGTTCACTGATTTGGCTATCAGTCAGTTCTGTACTGAAACGGAAATTGAATTGAACTTGCATCTTCCCAGGGATCACATTATGGCTGCCTGTTCCGGCATGAATATTGGCAATTTGCATGCTGGTTGCCGGGAAAAATTCATTTCCTTCGTCCCAATGTGTATTGACCAGCGTTTGTAAAGCGGGAAGAGCACGGTGGATTGGGTTATCAGCTAAATGCGGATAGGCAACGTGGCCTTGAATACCGTGGACAGTGAGATTCGCAGTAAGAGAACCTCGACGACCATTTTTCACCATATCGCCAAGGCGATGCTGGCTAGAAGGTTCACCGATCAGGCAATAATCCAATCGTTCATTGCGGGACATGAGTGTTTCAACCACTTTAACGGTGCCGTGGGTGGCTTTTGCTTCCTCATCTGACGTAATAAGGAAAGCCAGCCGACCGCGGTGGTTGGGATGAGCGGCAACAAAACGTTCAGCCGCGATAACCATAGCAGCCAATGAGCCTTTCATATCTGCCGCTCCCCGGCCATATAACATGCCATTACGGATCGTCGGCTCAAAAGGGGGATGGTCCCACTGAGATTCGTCGCCCGCCGGGACAACATCAGTGTGTCCGGCAAAGGCTAACGTCGGGCCTGTGCCGCGATAGGCCCAAAAATTGTTTGTATCGCCAAAGGGCATCCGCTCAATGGTAAAACCAATCGCTTGCAAGTGGGCGATCATAATATCTTGACAACCTTTATCGTCCGGGCTGACAGAGGGTTGCTTGATGAGTTGTTGTGCAAGTTCAATTACAGGACAAGTCATTTTAAAGTGCCTCAGCAAAAAATTGCTGATATTCATCCACTTTATAACCTAATAGGCAATCACCTTTTGCAGAAACTAATAGTGGACGTTTGATAATAGCGGGTTGTTCCAACATCAATGCTTTTGCCGCGTCAGCATTATTAATTGTCGCTCGTTGCTGATCGGTTAGTTTACGCCAAGTTGTACCGCGGGTGTTAATCAATGATTCCCAACCAAGTTTGTCAATAAATGACTGCAAAAGCGCAGCATTTAGTCCATCAACACGATAATCATGAAACAAGTAAGTAATTTCCTGCTCTTCCAGCCAACGACGGGCTTTTTTTATCGTGTCACAATTCTTAATCCCATAGAGAGTAAAAGCGGGTTGAGAAGATTTATCCAACATCATTTAACAGATCCTTAAAGAAAATTTAAATACCTAAACATAATGCTGGAAAATGCTAGTTTTATCCAGATGATATCCTGATTTTTATTACCAGAGAGGAGGCTCAATTTTGTTGGCTTGTTTCATCGGGGATATTTGCTACATAACATTTGCTACATAGCATTTTCTACATAACAACGAGAAGAGCCGATCCTTGGTAATAAGCTCAAGGAGCGGCTCGGGAGAAGTATTAGGCTACTCCATTTTTCCTATGTTGCAAATACATGATTGTTGCAGCCAGGCGGGAACGTACATTCAGTTTTTTTAACAAGTTTCTGATGTGTACCTTCACTGTCTCTTCAGAAATAAATAAGACATCAGCAACTTCCTTATTAGTCATGCCGCTGGAAACTTCTTTTAATACATCTAACTCACGTTTGGTCAATTCAGATAAAGGATCAACATGTTTATGACGGTTAGCCAGATGTTGGTATATTTTTTCGCTAAATACAGTTTGTCCACGAGCAGCGTGGCGAATACTGCTTAATAACGAATCTAAGTCGCTGTCTTTAAGTAAGTAGCCATTGGCTCCAGCATCAATAGCTGCGTAAACATCATTTCGATCATCTGAGACGGATAATACCAGTACATAGGAATTGATCCCTTTTCTACGGATAGATTTAATTGTATCTACGCCTGAAAGACCATTCATATTGAGATCTATCATAATGACATCAGGTTTCAGCTTGCATGCAATATTTATTGCTTCTTCACCATTGTCAGCTTCTGCTGTCACGGTAAGCGCTCGATCGAGCTCTACAATCTGTTTCAAGCCATGGCGAATGAGAGGGTGGTCATCAACTATCATCACTGAATGGTTATACATTTTCCTTCTCCCTTAATAAGTAAAGCCACGAAACGCAGGCTTTGAATTTGATTAAAAGGCAGTAATGAATGGGTCTGCCATAAATTAAATTACTATGAAAAAATTTTGTCGAAACCGATTGATTTACAGAATTGATAGCTCTGTAAGTCCAGAAAGCACATCCTGATATAAAAATATAAATAGCGCAAATTAGTTTGATAAGTAAAAAAAGAAGATGAGTAATTTTCACAAAAAACACATAACTTTCTATCTTAAAATAATGTTAAAAATCAATATATTAAATTTGTTATTATTAGATTTGTTTTCTTTTATAAAATTTATTTTAATTGAATTTATATTGAGAGTTTTTATATGTAATAATTATTACAGTTATTATAACTTAAATGATATTGTATAAATGGTAATGTTTCTTTCTTTATTTTCCTATATAAAGTAGGGGTATGGATGTAAATTGGGTAGTGTTTTTTATGAGCAAAAAAGTGCTACTTTATTGATAAGGTGCTGTCAATGTTATGATTTGACACACAGTACCTATTATACTGCTCCTGCTCTTACTCCAGATTGTAGATTGTATATAAAGGATCCGACGATGGATGAAAAATTAAAACAGAGTGCATTGGATTTTCACCAGTTTCCACAACCAGGGAAAATCACGGTTACTCCAACTAAGCCCCTGACAACTCAGCGAGATTTGGCCTTAGCTTATTCACCGGGTGTTGCTGCGCCTTGCCTGGAAATTGCAGAAGATCCATTAGCGGCTTACAAATATACTGCGCGTGGCAATCTTGTGGCAGTGATATCTAATGGTAGTGCGGTCTTAGGATTGGGGAATATTGGCGCATTGGCAGGTAAGCCAGTGATGGAAGGAAAAGGTGTACTATTTAAAAAATTCTCAGGTATTGATGTATTTGATATTGAAGTCGATGAGTCTGATCCTGACAAATTGGTTGATATCATTGCGGCACTGGAGCCGACGTTTGGGGGAATTAACCTCGAAGATATTAAAGCACCGGAATGTTTCTATATTGAGAAAAAACTTCGGGAAAAAATGAACATTCCGGTATTCCATGATGACCAGCATGGCACAGCGATAATTTGTACTGCTGCTGTTTTGAATGGTTTGCGGATTATGAAAAAAGAGATTTCAGCCGTTCGCTTAGTGGTTTCTGGTGCCGGTGCTGCTTCAATTGCCTGTATGAACTTGCTGGTTGCGCTTGGGTTGCAACGCCGGAATATTGTGGTATGCGACTCTAAAGGGGTGATTTATCGTGGTCGCGATAAAAATATGGAAGAGACTAAAGCTGCCTATGCGATTGAAGACAATGGCAGCCGCACATTAGGTGATGTTATCCCGGGTGCGGATATTTTCCTCGGATGTTCCGGTCCTGGCGTGTTGACTCAGGACATGGTGAAAACGATGGCCAAAGATCCACTCATCATGGCATTAGCAAACCCTGAGCCGGAAATTTTACCGCCATTGGCAAAACAAGTTCGCCCTGATGCCATCATTTGTACTGGTCGCTCTGATTATCCGAATCAGGTTAATAATGTGCTCTGTTTCCCGTTTATTTTCCGTGGTGCGTTGGATGTCGGCGCAACAACCATTAACGAAGAGATGAAGCTTGCCTGTGTTCATGCGATTGCTGATTTGGCGCTGGCGGAACAGAGTGAAGAAGTGGCTTCCGCTTATGATGATCAGGATCTGTTTTTTGGTCCAGAATATATTATTCCTAAACCGTTTGATCCACGCCTGATTGTGAAAATTGCCCCGGCGGTTGCCAAAGCAGCAATGGATTCCGGCGTGGCAACCCGCCCGATTAAAGACTTTGGGGCGTATATCGAGAAGCTAAATGAATTTGTCTATAAAACAAACTTGTTTATGAAACCTATTTTTTCTCAGGCTAAAAAAGCGAAAAAGCGCATCGTTTTGGCCGAAGGGGAAGAAGTACGTGTATTACATGCGACTCAGGAGCTGATTTCTCTTGGGCTGGCTTACCCAATTCTAATTGGTCGCCCCGGTGTTATCGAAATGCGTATCCAGAAACTGGGATTGCATATTGAAGCAGGTAAAGATTTTGAAGTAGTTAACAATGAGAATGATCCGCGCTTCAAAAAATACTGGCAGGAATATCATCACATTATGAAACGTCGAGGTGTTTCTGCTGAACAAGCTCGCCGGGCAGTTATCGGTAATCCAACTCTGATTGGGGCGATCATGGTACTGCGTGGTGAAGCTGATGGCCTGATTTGTGGTACCGTCGGCAGTTACAGTGAACATTACGATGTCGTGAAAAATGTATTTGGTTTCCGTGATGGGGTGCATACTGCTGGTGCAATGAATGCACTAATGTTGCCAAGTGGCAATACTTTTATTGCGGATACTTATGTCAATAATGATCCAACCCCTGAACAATTAGCCGAGATCACCCTTATGGCGGCAGAAACTATCCGCCGTTTCGGTATTGAACCTAAAGTTGCTCTGCTCTCTCATTCAAGTTTTGGTTCCACAGATTGCCTCTCAGCACGGAAAATGCGCCAGACGCTGGAGTTGGTGAATAAGATGTCACCTTCACTTGAAATTGATGGTGAAATGCATGGCGATGCTGCATTGGTTGAAAGTATTCGCCGCGACATCATGCCAGATAGCCCATTGAAAGGGGCTGCGAATCTGTTAATTATGCCGAATATGGAATCTGCCCGTATCAGTTATAACTTGCTACGTGTCACCAGTTCTGAAGGCGTTACCGTTGGTCCAGTTCTGATGGGGGTTTCCAAGCCGGTACACATTTTGACGCCAATTTCTTCTGTACGCCGGATCGTCAATATGGTCGCTCTGGCGGCAGTTGAAGCGCAAACTCATCCATTGTAATACTGATTGCCCCTGTTCCTAGTATGGACAGGGGCTGTTTGTTGTAAACGATTCTTATCATCTATACCTAATAGATTTCGAGTTGCAGCGCGGCGGGCAAGTGAACGAATCCCCAGGAGCATAGATAACGATGTGACTGGGGTGAGTGAAAGCAGCCAACAAAGCAGCAGCTTGAAAGATGAAGGGTATATATGATGCGAAAAACATTAATATGGATAATGGACATGACGAAATTTCTCACGGTTGTAAAATCTTCTCTGATTATCTGTGGTTTACTCATCTTATCTGGCTGTGTCTCTGTACAACAAAAACCCACTCTCCAAGCGCTTTCACCGGAATTAACTCAACAAGGAGTTATTATCGATCTTAAAACAGGTCACGCCCTGACGCCTGATGAATTGATCAATCGATTGGCATCACATCAGCGGATCGTTGTGGGTGAGAAACATGATAATCCATATCATCATCAAGTAGAGCTTTGGCTGGTTCAGCAACTTCCGCTCAAAAGAGAGCAGGGATCGGTCCTGTTAGAGATGATTACCCCTGATCAGCAGCAAAAAGTGAATAAAGTTAAGAGTTGGTTGCAAACTAAGCCTATCGTGCGTGAAAGCCGTATAAAAGAGCTTCTTGTATGGCAAAATGGGTGGCCGTGGGAGTTATATGGCGGATTGGTCATGGAGCTTATATCTCAGCCTTATCCGTTGCTGTCTGCAAACTTAGATCGCAGTGAAATTAAAGCAGCTTACAGTAATCCTCCGATCCTCCAGGGGAATATTTCTGTTGCTGAAAATGTCAAAGCGCAGATTAAAGCGGTGATTGAAGATGTCCACGGTGGTGAAATAACGGAACAACAATTATCTGCCATGACAGTTATTCAGCAAATGCGGGATCGCAGAATGGCGGAACAGCTACTTAAAGCGCCGGTTCCCGCCACACTGATTGCGGGTGGATATCATGCAACTAAAGTAATGGGTGTTCCTCTGCATGTTAAAGACTTATCGCCTCAAGAGGACCTTGTTGTTGTGATTCTGGCTGAGAAAAGCAATGAATTGGATAGCCAACATGCTGATTATGTCTGGTATACACCAGTAAAAAAACCATAGATATTTTAAACCAATGGCGGTCTTTTCCCTGTGTATAAGCGGTCTTGGCACAGGGATGTGCTCAAGTTAACGATACAGGTAAAAATAATTTTCATTAGCATATGAAATTAATTATCATTACTAAATGATAATTAAAATTATGCGCTATTATTCATGTTGACGCTGACACACCCGGCCTTTCAAACGGGTCATTTTAAAAAAGGGCTCGTTTCTGCTATTGCTGCTCACTTCATTTTGATTGGCTGGATTATCTACCAGCCGGAAGAAATTGCTGTTGATGAACTGATGCCGCCGCCATCGGTAATGATGGAGCTTTCATTGTTGACAGAAGCGACACATCAGGTACAAAAACAGCCTATTGGTATTGAACAGCAACTTTCTGTTGCCAGCCGGCAGCAGGAAAGTGAGGTTAATGAGATTAAGATGCCTGAACTGATTAAAGATGAACAGGCGCAGATTTTGGTGCATAAACCTAAAAAACAGCAAAAGCGCCACGAAGAGATTAAAAAAACATTGCCAGTGAAGCGGCAGGCAGAAGAACAAGAGAGTGAAAAATCTCAAAGTAGTGCTGCTATGGTAAGCAGTACTGTCACCTCCACTAATCTGACTTCGCGGGTTGCGGCTGCTTATGACAGTGATTCAAAGGCGGTTGCTGATGCGGGTGCGCAATGGCAAGCGGAAGTTGCCGGGCATTTAAATCGGTATAAACGTTACCCAGAGGATGCACAGAGAAGAAACCGCACTGGTCGTCCAACAGTCAGATTCACTGTTGATAGACAGGGCTATGTTACTAACAGTGACGTAGTTCGTCGTTCCGGAACCCATTCTTTAGACCGGGAAGCGAAGCGAATTCTGGCAAGGGCGCAGCCGTTGCCAGCTCCCCCCGATACCGTTTTAAACGGTAATGAAATTACGATAGAACTTCCTATTGATTTTAGTTTAACTAATTAATATTTTGAACGACTTAAGGACAGCAAATATGTTAAGGCAGCAAGCGCGGTTTGCCCTGAAAACTAAAGGGCTGTTATTGATGTTTTTATTGAGCGGCTGGTTGAATTCTGCCGCCGCAGAGGAAGAAATTATGCCGCCAAAGGCTATGAAGCAACCACACAATATAACTATTCACGGTGATACTCGTATAGATGATTATTACTGGATGCGGGATGATAATCGTAAAGATCAAAAAGTCATTGATTACTTGACCGCCGAAAATAAATACACCGAACAGATGCTAAAACCCGGTGAGCCATTACGGGATACGTTATACGAAGAAATGGTTGGCAGGATGAAGCAGGATGATCAATCGGTACCTTATACTTATAATGGGTATATTTATCGGACAATCTATGAAACTGGCAAAGACTTCCCGATTTATCAGCGTAAAGCTGTTGATGGCTCATCAGATTGGCAGGTATTGGTCGATGGTAATGAAAGAGCTAAAGGGCACGAATATTACCAACTGAGTAATTTTGCTGTCTCTCTGGATAATAAACGTATTGCGATTGCTGAAGATACGCAGGGACGCCGTAATTATCAGATCTCTTTTAAAGATATTGCGGATAAACAGTGGGATAATGATGTAATAAAAAATACTTCTGGCAACATGGTTTGGGCTAATGACAATAATACGTTATTTTATGTGCGCAGACATTCACAGACCTTATTGCCATATCAGGTATTTCGTCACCAATATGGTAGTAATACCAGCGAAGATCAGAAAATATATCAGGAAGACGATGAGCGTTTTTATTTAAGCGTGTCTAAAAGCACTTCCCGTGATTATATTATGTTGTCGATAACCAGTAATTCGACTTCTGAATATTTGTTGATTGATGCCAATAAGCCACAAGCTGAACTTCAAGTATTTTCTCCTCGTCAGGAAGGCAGAGAGTATTATATTGACCATTTCCGCGATCACTTCTATATCCGTTCAAATCATGAGAATGAAACTTATGGACTTTATCAGACGGAAACAATCAATACACCGTGGAAAATAGTTATTGCTCCGCAACAAGATAGTGATCTTGAAGATTTCAACCTGTTTAATGACTGGTTGGTCGTACAGGAGCGAACAAAAGGATTACCGACAATTCGTCAGATTAATTGGCAGACACAGCAAGAAAAACAGATAAAGTTTGATGATCCAAGTTATATGGCATGGATTGATTACAATCCTGAACCTAATACTGATTTTGTACGTTATGGTTATTCATCCATGACGACACCAAGCTCAACATTCCAATGGAATATGAAAACAGGTGAGCGGGAATTACTTAAGCAGCAGGAAGTCAAAGGTTTCGATAAACATCATTATGAGAGCCAGCGTATTTGGGTGAAGGCCCGTGATGGCGTTGAAGTTCCGGTATCTTTGGTGTATCGAAAATCACTGTTTGAAAAAGGTCATAACCCGATACTGATTTATGGATATGGGGCTTATGGTATGAGCATGGACCCTTCATTTAGCTCACCGCGATTGAGTTTATTAGATCGAGGCTTTGTTTACGCTTTGGTTCATGTGCGTGGTGGCGGCGAATTGGGTAAAAAATGGTATCTACAAGGTAAAGTCGAAAATAAAACGAATAGTTTTAATGACTTTATTGATGTGACTAAAGCACTGATTGCTCAGAAATATGGTGACAGCAAACGTGTTTATGCGATGGGAGGGAGTGCTGGTGGTTTATTGATGGGCGCTGTGATTAATCAGGCGCCGGAATTATATCGCGGTGTGGTTGCTCAGGTTCCATTTGTTGATGCTGTGACAACCATGCTTGATCCTTCTATTCCTTTGACAGTAGGAGAATATGAGGAGTGGGGTAATCCTGAAAATAAAGAGGATTATTTCCGGATTAAATCATATAGTCCGTATGACAATATAAAACACCAACGTTATCCAAACTTATTGGTTACGAGTGGATTTTATGACTCCCAAGTACAATATTGGGAACCCACTAAATGGGTAGCAAAATTACGGGATATGAAGAAAGGTGACTCTATTCTGTTATTAGAAACCAATATGAGCGCCGGGCATGGTGGTAAATCAGGTCGATTTAATCGATTAAAAGATACTGCACTGGATTACAGTTTTATTTTGATGCTGGATGATGCTAATAAATATTTTCCACAATTAAAAGATAACTGAAATAAATAATATAAGTTTGTTATTTGAAGCACTGATAATAATTTATCAGTGCTAAACATTTTTATTTTCTAAAAACTGGTATGTGAGCAAATATTGATTTGTATGCATTTGGGATGATTGAAATGAAAATAATGACAAAGATAGCAGGGGCCGGTGTGGTTTTAATTGGGCTGCAAGGGTTTGCTTATGGTGAGGAAAAACAAGAAAGGAAATCAGATAAGGTAATGAAGTTCAGCAGCCTTAAGGTTTCTGGTTCGCAGGATGATGCCGAAGTGCGGGCAATGGAAAGGCCCGGTTCTTACAGTTCTAAAGGAGAAGATACAAAACTTCAATCAATGGATAGCATATTACGCAGTATGCCAGGGACCTATACGCAAATAGATCCGGGGCAGGGAACGGTGAGTGTGAATATTCGTGGATTAAGTGGATTTGGTCGAGTGAATATGATGGTTGATGGTGTTAGCCAGAGTTTTTATGGCACATCTCCGACGAGTCCTGCGCACGGTACTACTTATAACCAATTCGGTACAATCATTGATCCTAATTTTATTGTCGGAGTTGATGTCAACCGTGGTCAATCTGATGGCTCAGGTAGTGTTAATGCATTAGTGGGTAGCGCTAATTTTCGCACAATTGGTGTAGATGATGTGATATTCGCAGGGAATTCATTGGGAGTACGCACAAAAACAGCTTATGGAAATAATGGTATTGGCTATAATGGCATGATAGCGGTTGCGGGTAAAACACCGGCTTTCAGTTCTGAAGGTTCAGTAGGCGCTATGTTGGCTGTCAGCGGGCATTCAATTGATGCACATTATAAGAATGGCGATGGAGTATTAAGCGATGAGTTTGTTACAGATAAATCGTTTAAACAAAAACCCAATTCGCAATTAATGAAAATAAAAATTGAACCAAATGAATTTCATGATATGGAGATAAGCGGTCGGAACTATCATAATAAATTCACCCGCCGCCATATTGATAGTCGGGATATTTATGTAAAATACAATTATACTCCATTTAGTGAATGGGTTGATATAAAATTACAGGTCAGCACCAGTGAGAGTAGTCAACGCTATGAAGGCGATGCACTTTTTAAGTTGCTAAATAGCAACGCTAAAAATAAGTCAGATGCAATAGATATCAGTAATATTAGTCGCTTCGATTATGGAGATACAAATTTTGAGTTAACATTTGGCAGTAAGTTGATGGAAACCGAATATAGTAGGACAACGAGTAGTGTTTATTCTGGTCAAGGTAAAGACGAAAAAGAAAAGGAAAAATATAAAAAGACAGATGGCGAAGTAAAAGAAAATAATGTTTTCGCGCCAAGTGGCAAACAAGATATTGCCAGTATTTATGGTGGGTTGAAAATAAATCGTGGAATTTATCAGGCAGATATTACGTTTAATTATATGGATTACAGTGTCAAAGGCTATAAACCGGCTTGTGATCTACGGATTCCTTGTTTTCCCCAAGGAGCAACCGAATTAGATTTAAAAGAACGTGGGTTTAACCCAGGGGTTTTACTATCAGCAGAAATTATTCCTGAGTTCCAACCATTCGTTAGTTATGCCCGTTCAATGAGAGCACCAAATATTCAGGAGACTTTCTATAGTAATGAAGGTGGTGGCTCCATGAATCCATTTCTGAAAGGAGAGACATCAGACACTTATCAAATTGGCTTTAACAGTTTCCGCCCAGATTTAATTGTAAAGGGGGATATTTTCCGTCTGAAAGCTGCTTGGTATCATACTAAAGTAAAAAATTATATTCTCAGTGATATCTGGCTTATATGTGGCAATAGAAAAACATGTAGAAACGATAGTTCGACAGATTACAATGAAGTCGATCCTAACATCAAAATGTATATCTATCACAATAGCTTGACTCCGGTAAAAATACACGGATATGAAGTTGCTGCTGATTATGATGCGAGTATGTTTTATAGCAAATTGGCTTATAGTTGGCAAAAAACTCGTCAGCCAACCTCTGCTGCTACAGCGCATTTTGGTGCAGAGCCGTTGTCACAATTACCTGATAGCTTTATGACGTTGGATACGGGTATTCGTTTATTTGATGAGAAACTCCGTATTGGTGCGATTGTTAAATATACCGGTAATTCTCATCGGCTGGACCCGGATCAATATAATTTTGATGACGAGGGGAGGGTTGTACAGCAAGAAGAACCTAAAATCCCAACGATAGTCGATCTTTATAGCGATTATCAGATAAATCACAATGTGTTGTTGAAATTTTCAATACAGAACTTGGCAAATAAAAATTATTCTGAAGCGCTTAATCGTGCAAATTCTTCTCCATTAATGACTGAGCAAACTTCGGCTATGCAAACCGCTCGGGGCCGGACCTATATTGCCGGCGCAGAAATTCGTTTCTGATTATTTATAGGAAAAATAAGTGGCAAAGGAAGGCCACTATTTCAGATTTGCAGATCGTTTTTTCCGTTCTTTCTTGATTTTCAATACTTCACTCTCAATCCAGCCATCTTGTAAACGGGTATTCAGGACATCACCAACATGTACCTGTTTAGTTTGTTTCAGTAATTTTCCATCCGAGGTTTGACTGATGTTATAACCACGGGCCAGTGTCGCCAGAGGGCTAACAGCTTCCATCCGTGAACAGGAAATAGCAAATTTTTCTCTGGAACGGCTGATTTGCCTTTCGATCGCTTGTCTTAACCGAAAATCTTGTTGCTGAATCTGTTGGCTATATTGGTGGATCTGCGGGCTAGGTTCTGCGTACCAGAGCCGTTGCTGTAATTTCTCATAAGCCAGGCTGCTTTGCTTTAAGTGCCGTTGTAAACTGTCAGTGAGTCGTTGGCGTAAACTGACCAGTAAGTTTTGCTGACGCGCTAGTCGTAAATGAGGATGTTGTTGCTGTAAACGATGAGATAACAGACTGAAAATACGTTGTTTTTTGGCAAAGAAGTAATCCATTGCCATTTCCAACCGCTGTTGTTGCGACTGAATGTGGCGTAACAATTCGAGCTGATTACGGCTGACTAACTCAGCCGCCGCTGATGGTGTCGGGGCGCGTAAATCTGCGACAAAGTCAGCGATAGTGACATCCGTTTCATGACCGACCGCACTGACTATCGGAATATTACTGTGAAAAATCGCTCTGGCGACTTGTTCGTCGTTGAAACTCCATAAGTCTTCTAAAGAGCCGCCTCCGCGTCCGACAATCAATACATCGCACTCCCGCCGTTCATTAGCTAATTCAATAGCTCGGATAATCTGTAACGGCGCTTCTGTTCCCTGAACCGCTGTCGGATAAATGATGATGGGTAATGATGGATCACGGCGCTTTAAAATGTTCAAAACATCATGCAGGGCTGCGCCGCTGGCTGAAGTAATTACACCAAGCTGTTGAGCAGGGGATGGCAACGGTTTTTTATGGCTTTGGTCAAATAACCCTTCTGCACTGAGTTTTTGTTTCAATAATTCAAACTGTTGCTGTAACAAACCATCACCGGCGGGTTGCATACTTTCAACAATAAGCTGATAGTCCCCTCTTGGCTCGTAAAGCGTGATTGCCGCACGGACCAAAATCTGCTGACCATTTTGTGGCCTGAATGTCACCCGCTGATTGCTACTGCGAAACATTGCTGCCCGCACTTGGGCACGCTCATCTTTTAGCGTGAAGTACCAGTGCCCGGAGGAGGGTTGAGAAAAGTTGGATATTTCAGCGCTTAGCCAAATTCTACCCATTTCCATTTCGAGCAGTTGCCGAACCGTCTGATTCAGGCGACTAACAGAAAAAATTCCAGTGTTAAAAGATAGTGACATGTGAGTAAGATCAAATTTCAAAACAATAACTTAATGTGCTGATACTAACCTGCATCATGAAGTAAGCAAGAAATTTTTTGATAAAATGCTGGAGGCAACCGATTACGTTCTGTATAATGCCGCGGCAATATTTTATTCCTTAAATTTTCAGCAGATTGGTGAGATATTGCTTATGTTACGAATTAAAAAAGAAGCTTTAACCTTCGATGATGTTCTGTTAGTTCCTGCTCACTCTACTGTTTTGCCTAACACTGCTGACCTGTCTACTCAACTGACTTCCACCATTCTTCTAAAAGTGCCTATGTTGTCTGCCGCTATGGATACCGTTACTGAATCCGGTTTGGCTATCGCATTGGCTCAGGAAGGTGGAATGGGTTTCATCCATAAAAATATGTCTATTGAGCGTCAGGCAGAAGAAGTTAGCCGAGTCAAAAAACATGAGAGCGGTGTTGTGACAGATCCGGTCACTGTGGCGCCGGAAACAACGCTGCGTGAAGTTCAAGAATTGACCGAGCGTAATGGTTTTGCGGGTTATCCGGTCGTCACTGAAGGAAATGAGTTGGTTGGTATTATTACTGGCCGTGATGTACGTTTCGTTACCGATTTGGATCAGCCTGTTACTGCGGTAATGACGCCTAAAGAGCGTCTGGTGACAGTAAAAGAAGGTGAAGCCCGTGAAGTTGTGTTGCAGAAAATGCATGAAAAACGTGTTGAGAAAGCGCTGGTAGTTAATGAGAACTTTCATTTACTTGGCATGATCACGGTTAAAGATTTCCAGAAAGCGGAACGTAAACCGAACGCCTGTAAGGATGAACGTGGTCGTTTACGTGTTGGTGCTGCGGTTGGAGCGGGTGCTGGCAATGAAGCGCGTATTGATGCATTGGTTGCCGCTGGTGTTGATGTTCTGCTTATTGATTCCTCGCATGGTCATTCTGAAGGGGTACTGCAACGTATCCGTGAAACTCGCGCTAAGTACCCAGACCTACAAATTATTGGTGGTAACGTGGCGACCGGGGAAGGCGCAAAAGCGCTGGTAGCGGCTGGCGTCAATGCGGTTAAAGTCGGTATTGGTCCCGGTTCTATCTGTACTACCCGTATTGTTACCGGTGTAGGGGTGCCGCAAATTACCGCTATCTCTGATGCGGTTGAAGCATTGGAAGGCACTGGTATTCCAGTTATTGCCGATGGCGGCATTCGTTTCTCTGGCGATATTGCCAAAGCCATCGCCGCGGGAGCGTCGTGTGTTATGGTGGGTTCAATGTTGGCAGGGACAGAAGAGTCACCGGGAGAAATTGAGCTATACCAAGGACGTTCATTTAAATCTTATCGTGGCATGGGATCATTGGGAGCGATGTCTAAAGGCTCTTCTGATCGATATTTCCAAACTGATAATGCCGCAGACAAATTGGTACCGGAAGGTATTGAAGGCCGTGTTGCTTATAAAGGTTTGCTGAAAAACATTGTCCATCAGCAAATGGGAGGCTTGCGTTCCTGTATGGGGCTGACCGGCTGCGCAACTATTGATGAATTGAGAACCAAAGCAGAATTTGTTCGCATCAGTGGTGCAGGTATTCAGGAAAGCCACGTTCATGATGTCACCATTATCAAAGAGTCTCCAAACTACCGGTTAGGTTTGTAATCCATATTTATTGTGGCCCATATAAGGGCCACTTATCTCTATTTGTTACTTGTTTTTTTGGAATTCACCGCACATGACAACTAATATCCATCAGCACCGCATTCTTATCCTTGATTTTGGTTCGCAATATACTCAATTGATTGCTCGCCGTATCCGTGAAATCGGGGTTTATTGTGAACTTTGGGCATGTGATGTCACAGAAGAGCAAATCCGCGAATTCAACCCAAGCGGCATTATTCTTTCCGGTGG
This sequence comes from Photorhabdus aballayi, assembly GCF_026153155.1. Taxonomy (NCBI): domain Bacteria; kingdom Pseudomonadati; phylum Pseudomonadota; class Gammaproteobacteria; order Enterobacterales; family Morganellaceae; genus Photorhabdus; species Photorhabdus aballayi. The sequence goes on from NZ_JAPFCD010000018.1 coordinate 73,232, forward strand.
CCCGGAAAGTACCACCGCCCAAGGAAGTCCACGTGCACCTGAATATGTTTTTAACGCTGGCGTTCCAGTTCTGGGGGTTTGCTATGGCATGCAAACGATGTCAGTGCAGTTTGGTGGTAAGGTAGAAGATTCTACTCAGCGTGAATTTGGTTATGCTCAGGTTGAGATTAAAACGGAAAGTGCATTATTCCGTGGAATCCAGGATTCATTAAATGAGCAAGGTAAACCATTATTGGATGTATGGATGAGTCATGGTGATAAAGTTACTGCAATTCCTGAGGATTTTATCACTATCGCCAGCACTGATACCTGTCCATTCGCCATCATAGCAAATGAAGAAAAACGTTTTTACGGCGTGCAATTCCACCCGGAAGTCACCCATACCCATCAAGGGCAGCGTATATTGGAGCGTTTTGTCCTGGATATATGCCAATGCGAAGCGCTGTGGACACCTGCTTCTATTATCGAAGATACCGTTGTACGCCTGCGTGAACAGATTGGTGAGGATCACGTTATTTTGGGGCTGTCCGGTGGTGTTGATTCCTCTGTTACCGCATTGTTACTGCATCGCGCAATTGGTAACCGCCTGACTTGTGTATTTGTTGATAATGGTTTGTTGCGTTTGAATGAAGCTAATCAGGTGATGGAAATGTTTGCCGGCAAATTTGGGCTGAACATTGTTCATGTTCCGGCAGAGGATCGCTTCCTTGCTGCACTGGCTGGCATCAATGATCCGGAAGAGAAACGCAAAACAATTGGCCGTGTGTTTATTGAAGTCTTTGATGAAGAGGCAAGTAAACAGACTCAGGTTAAATGGCTGGCACAAGGTACTATTTATCCAGACGTCATCGAATCAGCGGCATCTGCGACAGGTAAGGCACACGTTATCAAATCTCATCATAACGTAGGTGGTTTGCCGGAAGAGATGAAATTGGGTCTGGTGGAACCTTTGAAAGAGCTGTTTAAAGATGAAGTACGTAAAATTGGTTTGGAATTGGGATTGCCTTATGACATGTTGAATCGCCATCCATTCCCCGGCCCCGGTTTGGGCGTTCGCGTGTTGGGTGAAGTGAAGAAAGAGTACTGCGACTTGCTGCGTTGTGCCGATGCTATTTTTATCGAAGAGCTGCACAAAGCTGATTTGTACAATAAAGTTAGCCAGGCGTTTACAGTATTCTTGCCAGTTCGCTCCGTGGGTGTGATGGGGGATGGCCGTAAATATGATTGGGTTGTTTCGCTACGGGCAGTAGAAACGATTGATTTTATGACCGCGCATTGGGCGCATTTACCATACGATTTCCTGGGCCGGGTTTCTAACCGGATCATCAATGAAGTCAGTGGGATATCGAGAGTTGTCTATGATGTCAGCGGTAAACCACCTGCGACTATTGAGTGGGAATAAGTTCTCAAAGTCTATAGACATCGGTTGAAGCCTAAATTAAAAACACCAATAAAACTAAAACGTTTTTTGGTGTTTTTATCTATGGTATGTACTGAACTATATTCATTTGTTGAATATAATTGAGATTGGATTGAAGAGGTTTTAACTCATGAGAATGTGTGCCATAGCGGCCCATTAACAAAGCTGAATGTGTTAAATAGAGAAAAAAACTATTATGGAGCTGGTTAATAAGTTGATTGAAGAATATTAAGAATAAACTTGATATTCATCTTAACTTACTGTTAAAGCTAGGTTTTTTCAGCTTTATTTTGTCTACAATCTTGGCTGGATCTAGTGACAACAAACGGGCTATGCGCACAAATTCCACGACATCTAGTCTTCTTTCACCATTTTCAACTTTGGCTATGAATGATTGAGGACGGCCGAATGCTTGTGCCAGTTTTTCCTGTGTATACCCGTTATCTTTCAAGTTGCCTCTTTGTTGGCTGCACTCACTCACCCCGGTCACATAGTTTGCTATGCTCCCGGGGATTCGCTCCCTTGCCGCCGCGATGCATCTTGAAATCCATAGGGTATAATGCTTTTTTCCAAGCGTGTTTCGCGTAATAATCGGATAACATGCTGATATTCCTCTGAGTAAATCGAGCTCATTCATTTTGCCTTAATAAAAAATCCTAAGATAGAATATCTCTCATTTGTAAAAATAGCCAAAATAAGAAAAAAGAAACTTTACTGGCTAAATTGTCAAGAAACCCAAGTTTGAAGTCTTCGTGGCGGTAATAAAAGCACATAAAATAAAGGTATTAAACAGGTTTTACAATTGCTCGCAGTTGGAAAGAATAACATGATGAATGAACAGTTTACCTGTTGGGATTCAGCAGAATATCTGAAAACTAAAGCTGACATGGCTGCGTATTTGAATGCCTGTATTGAAGAAACGGGTAATGATCCTACCTTTATTGTGCGTGCGTTAGGTACAATAGCGCGTGCACGTGGTATGGCTTAGGTAGCAAAGGATGCAGGTCTGTCTCGTGAGAGTTTATACCGGGTGTTATCTGGTGAGGGAAACCCGGAGTTTGGCTCTATTTTGAAAGTCGTTAAAGCATTAGGTTTAAAACTCCATGTGTAACTACATTGATGATTGCAAGTGACTATTTTATGCAAAGATAACCACAACCGTTCTATTATTGTTCGACCAGGAAGAATAGGTCGGTAAAAACAATAAAGTAAAATGCCCCAACAGAGTGGAGTGGGGAATGTGTTAATCAATTATGCGCGGCTTTAGTTAATATCTCACTAATCCACTGATTAACACTTTTTCCTGAAATTTCCGCAGCAATGTTTATTGCCGAGTGAATTTCCGGAGGAATTCGTAAGCTGATTTTACCACTGGCTGGGCGTTGAGGTGGACGTCCACGGTCAGCACAGTAAGTCAAATAATCATCTATTGCCTCTTCAAAAGCAGTGCATAATTCGGTTACATTATCAGCATGAAAACCGATTACATCACTGATGCCAGCAATATGACCGATTAAACACTGATCTTCATCGCTATATTCAATTTTTGCAGCATAGCCTTTATACGTCATGGTATTCATGGTGTTATTCCTATAGCCTCAAGAAATGTTCTGGCATCACGTACCTGATAGGGTTTGGCTTCCTCAAGTGATATTAAGATATCTCAGTCATCAATTTATTTTATATTCGTGACTATTCTACTAATGAAAACGATAAAATCAATAATGAAAAATTTATTATAAGAAATTATATTGATTTTTTATGAAGTAATATTTTAGTAAATGATGAAATAATAGAGTAAGAATGATATATAACCACCAATAGTTTACTGATGGTGATCCTCTTTTACTAGCCCTAATTATTAGGTAGAGTAAAAATCTATAACAATATAAAAGAAAATATTTTTACCTGACCTATATCGGTTCATTTTATAAATGGTTACGGATTTCTATTTAAAACATAAATAATTAGAATCGTTGTTACAGTACCGCTTCCGATAATTGCTGCTAACCAATTATGCCCGTTTAAACCTAAGATTAAAGCAACAAGCAGAGAGATAAAAGTGAGTAATAACCCATAACTTTGTCCTCTTATACTTTTTCTTACCATTTTCTCTAAGGTAACTTTTTCCATCTCGTGTCTATGCTTCTGTTGTTGTTCGATTAGGGTTAGAAATCGGTCAGCATCTCCCTTTGTATGTTGTTCATGAGGCGTTAATATCTCTGATATCGTCTCTTTCCCTGTAGATAATATGATTTCATCATTGAATTGCTTTAATACGGCAGCAAAGTCCATATGAACCTTATCCAGATCATCTGCTAAAGCGTTAACGTCACTTTTCTGTGGGATAAAATCAAAATAGTTTGTATTGGGCATAATATCGAATTTCGGTGAAATTGATCTTAATTTATTAAAATATTGTATGAAAATGTTTATTATATTATCTGCATTATTAGTTGTTTCTATTAGTTAAATGATTTATTAACAATAATATTTTATTGGCTTTTGATTTAAGAATCATACCTGATAAATAGATTTATTCCATAGAAATATTGCGAGACGCTTCAAAGAAGGGACTGAAAATAATAGAATATAATTTCATTCAAGATAATGATTCATCGTTTATATAGAATTATTAATTAGGATGATTTACGACGAAAAGTATCAGAATATGCTATAGTGTCGGCTAGTTTTCGCTTATATTTTTGGAATCTTATGTCTTATCAATGCCCCTTATGTCAGCAATCTTTATTGCTCGCTCGACAGCAATGGCGCTGTGAAAATAATCATCAGTTTGATTGTGCTAAAGAAGGGTATGTCAATTTGATGCCCGTTCAGCATAAAAAGTCCAAGGAGCCGGGGGATAGCCCAGAGATGATGCAATCAAGAAGAGCATTTTTGGATGCAGGGCATTACCAACCATTACAACAACGGGTTTCACAATTACTGGAAAAGTATCTGCCAGAAAAAGCAGAGAGTTTGCTGGATATAGGATGTGGTGAAGGTTATTACACTGCTGCGGTTGAAGCACAGTTAAACAAGAGACGTAATCTTAAAATCTATGGGTTAGATGTTGCTAAGATCGCGGTTCGTTATGGCGCTAAGCGCTATCCTGCTGTTAGCTTTTGTGTTGCGTCGAGCCATCGTTTGCCATTTGCCGATAAATCGCTTGCCGGGATATTAAGGATTTACGCGCCTTGCAAAGCGGAAGAACTGGCAAGGGTGGTTAAGCCACAGGGAATTGTTTTGACAGTCACTCCTGGTCCTCGCCATCTTTATCAGCTCAAGGAGTTGATTTATCAAAATATTCATCTTCATCCATTGAAGGCAGAACCGTTGGCAGGATTTGAATTGATAACCGATGAATCGTTATCCTATCCAATGAAATTAGATGGCGTGCAAGCGTATCATTTATTACAGATGACACCATTTGCTTGGCGAGCAACAGAAGATGTGAAAAAAGAATTGGCAGATAGAGCGCTGTTTGAATGTGAAACTGATTTTATACTGCGGGTCTATCAATGCCTTAATTGATCAAGATTTCAGCCCAAAATATAGCGTTTAACAGATATACCTTATGGAAAGGTAACGGGTATAAATATTTTGGGCTGGTGGCGTTATTTAGCGTACATAAATAATTCGAGGTGCTCAAATAAGATGTTGAAGCCAATTGCAATCAGAGTCAACCCGCCAATAAGTTCAGCACGTTTGCCGAGTAGTGGGCCAATATAACGGCCGATTAACATACCCAATGTTGCCATAATCATTGTCATCATGCCGATGGCCATTGCGGTATGTACGATATTGACTTGAAGGAAAGCGAGCCCGATACCAACAGCCATTGCATCCAGGCTGGTGGCAATGGCTGTTGTTATCAACACTATTGAATTATGGCGGCAGGGTGATTCACATTTTTTTTCCCGCTTTTCTTTAAAACTCTCTGTAATCATTCTACAACCCAGAATGAATAACAGAGCGAAAGCAATCCAGTGATCCCACTCCATAACATACTGACTGGCATAAAGCCCTATAGACCAGCCAATTAATGGGGTACAGGCTTCTACCAAGCCAAATATCAAACCTGTACGAATTGCTTCACGAAAATGTGGTCTATGTAGTGAGGCCCCTTTGCAAATTGCAGCAGCAAAGGCATCCATTGAGAGAGCTAAAGCCAAGATGAGGGTTGCGTACATATTCATTAATATAGCCTCGGTTGGGTATTTCCATATACATATAACTCCACCCCCAACCAATGATGGCGCTATATGCAATGGTCTTGCCAACCGAGTTAATAGCTATCCCATTAGGCTATTGTATTTGCTATTTTGAGCAACAATAATGCCTGTTAAGATAGTAATAAGGTTACCCGCACCACGTTTATTTTGTAACGAGCGTGTTGATACGGGCTTTTCGGAGAAATTAACTAAATCGTTTCTCTGAAACAGGCTACTCCCCATGACAATTTAAAAGATAGCACAATAATTCAAAAAGGGAAAATAATATTATTTTTAAGGTTAAGGCATGATATTGATAATAATTATCATTATCTGTTTTATGGGAAAAATAAAAGCCAGCATAAGGCTGACTGTTTATTATTTATTATTTATTTTTTTATTTATTATTTTTTCTTATCTATCTGTTTTCGATGAGGAATTTATAAATTCTTTCTAAATCATCAAGTTGGGTTACTGATATATATAATTTCTTGTTTTCTAAACCAATAACCAGAATTCCATCTTCAGATAAATTCATGGTTTTTATCCGACTATAGGAAATAAAGGTATTTGCATAGAAGAAACCGTCATTTTTGAAAAGTAATTTAGGCGAACGTATATAGGCAATATAAATAGTCACCAGGATAGTAAACAGTAATAAATATGTGGTTAAACGGCTGCCATAAGAGGTGATATTGTTATAAACAACAATAAGTGTCAGGATAATAAAGATGAGTGTATCAATTCTATGTTTTCTTTTTAGCTTTATTTGTAAGTAAGTTTTTCCTTTCAGCAAGTTAACTATGAATTCATCATAAACAGCAAAAGCTAGCATTAGTATGATTAAACCAACTAATACCATATCATTAAGGTTCATTCCTTATCCCTATATTGCCATAAAAAGAAAATATGGGGAGGCATTCCTCCCCGAATGATGTTGTTCTAGAGACCGAGGAAACCAAATTTGGCGCCAATAATCCCCAAAATAAAGAAGCCAATAATGATCCACAGGGCATTGACTTTATTCCGTAATAACCACATACAGGCAAATGTCAGTAAAAGTGGCACCAGGCCTGGCATCAACTGATCGAGGATATTCTGGACCGTGGTTATTGTCGTTTCACCTGTCTGTTGGTTAGGAATTTCTGATACAACCAACGGGATATTGACTTTTGTCCATTTATTAACTAATGCCCCCATGACAAATAGACCAAGGATTGACGCTCCTTCCGTCATTTTTTGCAGGAAGCCGCCACCCATATCCTGAACGATATCGATCCCTTTCTTGTAACCATAGGAGATACCTGAATAGAGAACCAATAGGCGTACCAGGTTGAATAAGAAGAAGAATAAGACAGGCCCAAGCCAGCTGCCACTCATTGCAAGGCCAGCACCTAAAGCAGCAAATACTGGACGGACTGTCCCCCAGAAAATAGGGTCGCCGACACCTGCCAATGGCCCCATCAAACCGACTTTGATACCGTTGATCGCACCATCATCAATGGCTGCGCCGTTAGCACGCTGTTCTTCCATTGCCATCGTAACACCCAGTACAGGCGCAACGACGTAAGGGTGAGTGTTAAAGAATTCAAGGTGGCGTTTGAGTGCCTGTTTACGCTCATCGGTATTTTCTGGATACAAACGACGAAGAGCTGGAACCATAGAGAAACAGAAGCCCAGGGCTTGCATACGTTCAAAGTTCCATGAACCTTGAAACACATTAGAACGGAGGAATACACCACGGATATCACTGGGTGTCAGTTTTTTCTGGCCTGCTGTCTGAGCAGCCGTTTTTGTTGTATCTAACATGTTGCTCATCCTTTTAATCTAATTCGTTATCAAGATCGTTATTGGTGTGTCCAGGGGCAGCAACTACCTGAGATTTGTTATATTTAGGACTTAGCTGGATGTACAGCACGGCCATAACAATACCAATAATGCCTAATGCGACCAGGTTAAAGTTGGTGAATGCCGCTGTAACGAAGCCGAGGTAGAAAAAGGGCATTAAGTAGCCGGCACGCATCATGTTGATAACCATTGCGTAACCTACAACGACGATCATACCCCCAGCGATGTTTAAGCCATCGGTCACCACTTTTGGAATAGAAGCGAGTAACTGCTGGACTTCGTTGGTGCCGACCGATAGTGCCACGATCAGGGCAGGGATGGCGATACGCATAGCCTGGAGCAGTAATGCGGATAGGTGGATAAAGCTAATCGCACGCAGGCTGCCTCGTTCTGCTGCGTTGTCAGCCGCATGCTGGAAGGCGACGGTGATGGTGCGTACAATGATAGTCAGAACCTGTCCTGCTGCTGCCAACGGAATAGCCAAAGCAATACCTTCACCGATATCACGACCACCAGCGATGACCAGAATTGTGGAGATGATTGATGCTAAGGCCGCATCCGGGGCAATGGCAGCACCGATATTCATCCAGCCAAGAGCGATCATCTCTAGCGTACCGCCGATAATGATACCGGTTGTCATATCACCGAGAATGATCCCGATTAAGGTGCAGGCCACGAGTGGGCGATGGAATTGAAATTCATCAAGAATGGAATCCATTCCGACTATACAAGCCACGATGAATATCAATGTAATTTGAACAACGGTAATTTCCATTGTTTGTCTCCTGTAACCAAATTAAATTTGGTAAGAAATTTTTATCATTTAGTAATATTTTGTCGTTGAGTAATAGTTAAATTGCTCTGATCTGATTTTCGTTTTTAACCTTCTGGAGTAGATCCATCATTTGTAAACGGCTGTCACTGGCAACCTTACGGGCTTCAAGTTCAATGCCTCGTTCATCTAGTTTTTTGAAGGCTGCAATATCAGTTTCATCAACGGATATTGCGTTGTTAACTTGCGTTTTTCCCTGACGGAAAGCCATTCCACCGATGTTGACAGAAGTGATATCGACACCATCTTCGACTAAACGCAAAACATCTGTTGGGTTTGTAAACAGCAACATGACGCGTTCATTGGCATATTTCGGGTTGTTATAAACGCGAACACATTTTGCAACGTCAACAACGTGAGCGCTGAGCCCCGGTGGAGCAACTTGTTTTAGCAAGGTGGTACGGACAGTATCGGCAGCAACTTCATCGCTGACGACAATGATCCGTTTGACATTGGTTTCTTTTGTCCAACGAGTAGCGACCTGACCATGAATGAGTCGGTCATCAATTCGAGCCAGTGCAATTTTCATATGACCACCGGTTGATGGCGCAAATGAAGGCGCCGCAACGGATGCTACAGGTTTGGCGGGTTCAGCTTTTTGAGGTTCTTCTGTTTTCAGGGCCCGGATGCCTTCTTTCCCTGTTTCCAGAGCAACAGAAACCAGTTCTGCTAGAGATGGGTCATCATCTCGACACATAAAGGTTTCAACCAGCATCGGAACGTTAACTCCGGTGATTATCTCATAATTCTCTTTATCTACAGCGATACGGCTAGCCGCATTGAATGGACTTCCTCCCCATGTATCGACAAGAAATAGTACACCTTGCTCGGTATTAAGCGTTTCCAGCTTACTGTTGTATTTTTCAAATAAGGTATCGGCATTTTCACCAGGAACGAAGTCAATGTAAGAAACATTTTCTTGCTCTCCAATTAACATCTCTGCGGTACGAAGCAGTTGCTCAGCCGCAGCCCCGTGTGTGCCAATCATAATGGCTATACTCACCTGTTTTCCCCTCTGTTAACAAAATATAAACGCAGGATTATTACAAAGTTACTGCAATAATTTTGATGAATCATTCCTCCAATAAAAATCTTATTTGTATGAATAATGACCTTTTATCAATATGATACCTAAATATTTGACTTGATTTAGACTTTATCTCTTATTGACTGAAAAAATCGGCTGTTAGATTAACATTAGAAATAGCGGAGGAAAATTGCTGTCAGTCAGAAAAAATGAAATAGATAAAAATGTTAACCACAAAACAATTTAATAAGCTAAAAATTGTAAAATTAATTTATAATTATCTATAATTTGTTTATTGTTAGATGTTTATTCTGTTTCCGGTAACATCTTATTAATTTAAAATTGAAAACATATTCATCTTTTTAGATCAAAAGATGATCATTTTAAGTTTTGGTTAAAAAATATCCCGACCATAAGGTAGGGATATTTTCATCACAGAAGCATTTATTGATTAAAAAACAGGTTATTTATTTGATTAATCGCACTGAACCTTGATTGCCAGACCACCGCGGGATGTTTCGCGATATTTAGCGTTCATGTCTTTACCTGTTTCGTACATGGTTTCAATGACTTTATCGAGAGAAACACGTGGTTCACTGGTACGGCGCAAAGCCATGCGTGCAGCATTGATTGCTTTTACTGAAGCAATGGCATTTCGTTCGATACAAGGTACTTGTACTTGGCCTGCCACTGGGTCACAGGTAAGGCCGAGGTTATGCTCCATACCGATTTCAGCCGCAATACAGACCTGTTCAGCGCTACCGCCAAGCAGTTCAGCCAAGCCGGCTGCCGCCATCGAGCAGGCAACACCCACTTCGCCTTGGCAACCCACTTCAGCTCCAGATATTGATGCATTCATTTTATAAAGAATGCCAATAGCGCCGGAAGCCAGGAAATAGCGGATATAGAGCTCTGGCGTTACAGGTTCAATGCAGTGGTTGTAATAAGCGAGTACGGCAGGAACAATGCCGCAAGCGCCATTGGTTGGCGCGGTAACAACACGCCCACCCGCAGCATTTTCTTCATTGACTGCCAGGGCGAACATATTCACCAAATCCACAACATTCATTGGATCATTAGATAGATTGTTTGATGAGGTCAGCATGCGATGTAGTGCCGCAGCCCGGCGTGGTACACGCAACGGCCCAGGTAAAACGCCTTCCGTGTTCAAACCGCGTTCGATACAAGCCTGCATGGTATCCCAAACATCGGCAAAATAGGCATTAATTTCATCTTTGCTGTGGAGATCTAGCTCATTTTTCATCATTAAACCGGAAATAGATAATCCGGTTTTATTACAATTCATCAGTAATTCTTTTGCTGAATTGAATGGATATGAAACGGGTTTGGTATCCTGAGAGGGTTTACCAAAGTGTTCTTCATCAACAATAAAACCACCACCAATTGAGTAGTAGGTTTTGCTATAAACTTTTTTGTCCCCCGCGAATGCGTGAATTTGCATACCGTTTTCATGTAATGACAGATTGTCACTGCGGAAAACCATGCCGCTATCACGCGGGAAATCGACTTCATGTAAACCGTTAGCCAGCTTAATACGCTGTGTTTGCTCTACATCACGAATAAAACCGGGGATCGAATCAATATCAACGGTGGCGGGTAAATTACCTGCTAGACCCATGATAATAGCGATATCCGTATGATGACCCTTGCCGGTTAATGAGAGTGAGCCGTAAACATCGACGGCTACACGCGTGATAGAAGGCATTAATCCCTGGTTTACCAGATCGTCGACAAACTGTTTGCCGGCTTTCATCGGGCCAACCGTATGAGAGCTAGATGGGCCAATACCGACCTTAAACATGTCGAAAACGCTAATCACGCAAGACTCCTTAAAAAAGATAGAGAT
>NZ_JAPFCD010000019.1:0-79537 GCF_026153155.1 Photorhabdus aballayi
AAGAGGTAAAACACAATTAAAACCGTATGCCGATTAAATCCAGAAGCTAACACCATAACTTTCAATAACAACTTAAAAATTGCCCATCGTAAAACCATCAGTAAAAAAATAAGAAATAAAAATTGGTTTTGTTAATGCCTAAAACGAATATGATTAATATTCATTGCGCGTAAAATACCGACATATCATGATGGTTAAACTTAATAAAACAGGGCATTAAATGAGGGAAGAACAACTGTTAAAACCTGTACTATCTCAGCGCTAACAATTACCGGTTATTTATAAAGTATCTGTCAGATTAAATCCGATTCAGCTTTTTCCCCCAGATTCATTTACCATCTAAAAAGCAGGCGTTAAAAGGGGTAAAACACAATTAAAACCGTATGCCGATTAAACCAAAAAGCTAAAACCATAACTCTTAATAACAATTTAAAAACTGCCCATCGTAAAACCATCAGTAAAAAAATAAGAAATAAAATTGGTTTTGTTAATGCTTACGTATCCCGGAAAAAAAGACAAATGAGAATATGAATAGGTTTATCCGTTTACCAGAAACTACACCTCCCAAAAAATCCACCCTTAATAACGTTTTCAACCGGGGGAATAAACTTCTTTTAAAATCAATCAAATAATCGATGATAAAGCTCAACATAAAAAAATCCGCAAATGAATAATTTAACCAAATAAAAACTCAGTCACTTGCAGCATTATTATGTGGCATATTCACTATACTCAATGGATTTCAATATGCATCGCGACGGCAAAGGAGCGAATCCCCGGGAGCATAGATAACTATGTGACCGGGGTGAATGAGTGCAGCCAACAAAGAGGCAACTTGAAAGATGACGGGTATATTACTATGCAAAGCTGCGGCACCTTAAATATGCCAATTTAAACTCGCTTTACACGAATTTAATCCGACCAATAGCATTGCTTTTCTATAGTTTGATTTAAACTACTCCTCTATTTTATACCTTTAATATGATTTAATCGGCAAAACCTTTCACCCCCATTAATAAAATGAAACTTATCAGCAATTTGAACCGGGTATTGTCATATCCGGTTCTTTTTAGCTATTGGCGACTATCATTCGCTTGTTGAAGCAATACTCTGCTCTCTCTCATAAAATGAGATGCATAATCACCAAACCACTCACTAACATCTTCAAAACTGCTGACAAAAGCCCGTTTGTCCTGGCTTTCCAATATCTCTAGCGCTTGCCCAAAATTTTGGTGATAACGGCGTATAAGATCAATATTCTCTGGCGATGACATAATAATATCCGCGTAAAGCTGAGGATCTTGCGCAAATAACCGCCCAACCATAATCAGTTCCAAACGGTAAATGGGTGAAGATATTGATAACAATTGTTGTAAATCAGCGCCTTCCTGTGCGAGATGTTGCCCATAAGCAAATGTCGTGAAATGGCGCAACGCCTGAATAAAACTCATGTTTTTATCATGCTGTTCAGGGCTAATCTGATGCAAACAAGCTCCCCAAATCAACAACTGTTCTAAAAACCATTGATAAGCTTCCTCTTGACGTCCGTCACAGTAAACAACAACTTGTTTTACCAAACTACCGACATCTGGCCCAAACATGGGATGTAATCCCAACACCGGACCTTTATGCACATCAAGCATAGCTTGTAATGGCTGCTGTTTAACCGACGCCAGATCCACCAAAATGCAATGGTCAGGTAATGGCGGCAAACGGCGAATAACCTCTTCTGTCAAATGAATAGGTACGCTGATAATCACCATACCCACTCCCGCCAGAATCTGCTCCGCGTTAGGCCAATCTTGTGGTTCCAGATTTCTGACTTCATAACCAGACAAAGTTAACAAACGGCCAAACAGTTTCCCCATTTTGCCTAAGCCGCCAACAATGACTATCGGCCCCAATTGCGGACAAAGCGTTTTAAACCCTTTATTATTCTCACTGGTGTAGGACTCACGCATAATACGGCGCAGAATATCTTCAATTAAATCCGGCGGAACACCAAACTCTTCGGCCTCCTGCCGACGTGAAGCAAGCATTGCCATTTCTCTGTCAGGCGCATAAATTGACAACCCATTCTGACTTTTTACCTCACCAATCTCTGCAACCAATTCCAGACGCTTTGCCAGCAAGCCTAGCAAAGCTTTATCCACTTCATCAATCTTATCCCGCAATTGAGATAATTCAGCCGCCATATTTATTATCCCGCTTTTTTCAGCACTGTCATTCTTTGCGACAATTGCATGCTAATTTGCTGATGTAATTTTCTTAGAATTGCTTCTGTCGTCTGCCAACTAATACACGCGTCAGTAACTGATACACCATATTTCATTTCACTACGCGGTTGTTCAGAAGATTGGTTACCCTCATTAATGTTGCTTTCCAACATAATGCCAGTAATAGATCGATTCCCTGAAATGATCTGATCCACAATAGAATCCACAACCAAACTTTGGCGACGAAAATCCTTATTAGAGTTACCATGACTGCAATCAATCATCAAGGAGGGTAATAATCCAGACTGCATCATTTGCTGTTCACATTCCATTACATGTTGGGCGCTGTAATTAGGGGTTTTACCACCACGCAAAATAATATGCCCATTGGGATTTCCTTGCGTTTGTAATAAACACACCTGCCCCGACTGATTTATTCCTACAAAACGGTGTGGCATAGCCGCTGCGCACATCGCATTAATTGCAGTGTTCAAGCTACCATCAGTCCCATTTTTGAAACCAACAGGCATAGATAAACCTGAAGCCATTTCCCGGTGTGTCTGAGATTCTGTGGTTCTCGCGCCAATTGCAGACCAACTGAATAAATCCCCCAAATATTGTGGGCTATTCGGATCTAAAGCTTCTGTTGCAAGAGGTAATCCCATTTTAACCAAACTAAGTAGTAAGCGACGAGCAATATGCAGGCCCGCTTCCACATCAAATGAACCATCCATGAATGGATCATTAATAAGACCTTTCCAACCCACTGTTGTACGAGGCTTTTCAAAATAAACACGCATGACGATGTACAAGCTATCACTCAATTCAGCAGAAAGGGCGGCCAAACGGTGAGCATAATCCAGAGCCGCATCCACGTCATGAATAGAGCAAGGGCCACACACTACCAGTAAACGGGGATCACGGAGCTGAATAATATCAGCAATTGTTTTACGTGCATTTGCAATAGTATGCAGATCACCATCACTCAGTGGGTATTGTTGCTTTAATTCTTTTGGAGTGATAAGAATTTGCTCACCACTGATGTGAACGTTATTAAGTGCATCTCTTTGCATGAACATTTTGATTTTCTCCTCAAGTTATCATTATGTACTCATTTGTTTTTATGCATTTGACTAATAACATATCACGCATCGTAAAGAATACAATCCAAAAGTGTAAACAAAACCAAAACACTGTAAATTTTTGTTTACAAAAAATGAAAGAGGAGTCAATTCAATGATAAATCTATTCTAGAATCAATTAATAAGATTAAAATTGTTTCATATAGAAAAATATTAGAAATGATTATATTAAAACACAAGAAGTAATATTTGAGTCAATATTTTATAATCATTCATTCTTTATTTTTATATTTAAAATAATCAGGTAAAAAATATATTTATTTCATTTTTATTATTAAAAACAGATAATATCAATAATCTCAATTTATATTTCCTATAAAATTATCAAGCGCACCCGTCAAATATTAATTTATACCCGTCATCTTTCAAGTTGCCTCTTTGTTGGCTGCACTCGTTCACCCCGGTCACTGAGTTCGCTATGCTCCCGGGGATTCGCTCCCTTGCCGTCGCGATGCATCTTGAAATCCATAGAGTATAATTGGATGCGTATTGTTTAACACTCGTCATGAAAAGGATCTAGGCCATCACCTCTTATTATGTAGGCTATATTGTGTAGGCTATATTGTGATGAAAAATTTATATCGCTCTTTTAAACTCAATACACTAGAGGCCGTAAAATCCGGCCTCTTTATTAAAATATCTGTTACAAAGCTTTCTGTAAAAAAGCAATTAATTCCTGATTAACTTTATATGGTTGCTCCAATGTGGAAATATGCCCTGCACCCTGGATAATAATATGATCACAGTGCAATATTTCAGCCATCAAATAACCCTCCAGAGGCGGGCGAGGCATATCTTGATCACCAGTAATAACAAGCGAGGGAATATCTAATTTTTCCAACAAATGAATTCTATCTTCACGCCCAAATATTATTCTACCTAGCGGAACAATACTATTACGCAATATTTCCGCAGGAATGGCCACCAAACGCTGAATTAATTCATCAACCAAATGCTGAGCAGGTTGCTGGCTAAAGAAAGCTGGCACTATCAACTGTTGCAAAATAGATTGAGGAATTGCACCAGCCTGCTCTATCGCATCCAACATCGCAAAGTATTTTGTATGAGTCACTTCAGGTTCTAATCCGACAAAGGTATCCATCAAAACCAGTGCCTTAACTCTGTCCGGGACCATATCTACCAACTCAATTCCCCACATACCGCCAGCAGATAAGCCAATGATAGCAAATTCTTTAATGCCAAGCTGATCCATCAACGCCAGGTAATCCCGAGCTAAATCAACCAAGGAGCTATGTTGTTCTGGTAGCTCTCCCGAGCTGCCATGTCCCCAGAGATCAGGAGCAATCACCCGGTATTGTTTACTTAAGGCCTCGATCTGAGGCTCCCACATATTAGAGTCAAACAAATAGCTATGCCCCAGTAATAATGGGAAACCTTCACCCTCATCTCGGTAAGCCATTGTTTTGTTATGTATTTGAAAAGTTTTCAAAGCAAATCCTTATAGTCAGTTAATAACATCTGAAATTATTCTAAAACTCTCAAAATAATTGTCTTTAAGATTATTACGATCTGATAATAATGTATTGCCGAATAATTTATCGATGAATAAATATCCTCCTTCATAAAAAGAGCCTTGATTTCGCTCCTGGAGAGCGTAATAAAAAATCCGCTAAAAACCCGCCCGTATTCAGCCTGACTTTTCATTACAATAATCAAAAATACAGCAGAGCCAAAACCAAATTGATGATCACACCCGCAGAACGAAGTTTTAAGTTGAGAATAAAAAAAGAGGCCAGCAATTGCTGACCTCTTTAACGATAACTTTCGGATGTAACGAAAGCGTATTATTTACTGTTCAGACGCTCTTTAATACGAGCAGCTTTACCAGAACGCTCACGCAGATAGTACAATTTAGCTCTACGAACAGCACCACGACGTTTAACGTTAATGCTGTCTACGACTGGGGAGTGAGTCTGGAATACACGCTCAACACCTTCGCCGTTAGAAACTTTGCGAACAGTGAATGCAGAGTGCAGACCGCGGTTACGAATAGCGATAACCACGCCCTCGAATGCCTGCAGACGTTTCTTAGCACCTTCTACGACCCATACCTTAACTTCCACGGTGTCACCCGGACGGAATGAAGGTACGTCTTGCTTCATCTGCTCTTGTTCAAGTTGTTTAATAATGTTGCTCATAATAATTCTCTTACCCTAGGTAAACTGATATATCAGAGACATTCCCTTCGGGATATGTCTGGATTAATTAGTTGCTTCAGTTAGATGTTCCCGTTGGAACTCTGTTAGCAATATCCTTTGCTCGTCAGTCAGAGCTAGGTTTTCCAGAAGTTCAGGTCTTCTAAGCCAGGTTCGGCCAAGCGATTGTTTCATCCGCCAGCGATTAATTTCAGCATGATTTCCAGACAGCAGCACTGGTGGAACTTCCATACCATCTAATACCTCCGGGCGAGTATAGTGCGGACAATCCAGCAATCCATCAGCAAAAGAGTCTTCCTCCGCTGATGCTTGACGCCCCAGAACACCCGGAATGAACCGAGAAACTGAGTCAATCATCGTCATTGCCGGGATTTCACCACCACTGAGCACGTAATCACCGATAGACCATTCTTCGTCAATCTCAGTTTGGATCACCCGCTCATCTATCCCTTCATAGCGGCCGCAAATCAAAATCAGTTTTTCATTTGCTGCCAGCTCACAAACCCCTTGTTGGTTGAGTTTGCGCCCCTGAGGTGAAAGATAAATCACTTTTGCGCCTTCGCCCGCCGCAGTTTTTGCTGCATGAATGGCTTCCCGTAAAGGTTGAACCATCATCAACATGCCTGGACCACCGCCATAAGGCCGATCGTCAACGGTACGATGCCGGTCATAGGTAAAATCCCGTGGATTCCAGCATTCAATACTTAACAGGCCATTTTTCACTGCCCGGCCAGTTACCCCATAATCGGTTATTGCGCGGAACATTTCAGGAAACAGGCTAATAACCCCAATCCACATTATCGTGTCCCACTCATTTCAACCGCTTATAACCGGAGTTTAAAAACCAGGATCCCAATCTACTTCAATGGTTTTAGTAGCGAGATCGACTTTCTTGATAACCTGCCCATCAAGAAACGGAATTAGCCGTTCCTTGATACCGAATGCATCTTTCAGGTTTGCTTTAATTACCATTACGTCGTTAGAACCGGTTTCCATCATGTCATTGACAGTACCCAAGTCATAACCTGCTGTGTTGATTACCTGGCAACCCATCAAGTCTTTCCAGTAGTAATCACCCGCATCCAGCTCTGGCAGTTGTTCTGAATCTACAATAATTTCGCAATTAGTCAGTAAATTCGCAGCATCCCGATCATCAACACCTTTAATTTTGATGATCATATCCTGATTGTGGTGTTTCCAGGCTTCCAGTTCGATGTGTTGCCACCGACCTGCCCGTTGAATAAACCACGGTTGATACTCAAAAATGTCTTCGGCATGTTCGGTGGAAGAAAAAACTCTGAGCCAACCACGAATACCATAAGTTGAACCCAGTTTTCCCAATACAATTGAGTTTACAGGCGGTTCAAAACAGGTTTGCTTGCTCATAGTTACCACCGCGACAGATTAAGCTGCTTTTTTAGCGTCTTTGATCAGTGTAGAAACACGATCAGACACAGTTGCACCCAGACCAATCCAATGTTCAATACGGTCCAGATCTAAACGCAGTGTTTCTGCTTTCCCTGTTGCAATAGGGTTGAAGAAGCCAACACGCTCGATAAAGCGACCATCACGCGGGCTGCGGCTATCGGTCACGACTACTTGGTAAAACGGACGCTTTTTGGCGCCGCCACGAGCTAAACGAATTGTTACCATAACATCCTCATTAGTTAACAAAACAACCAGACTTCATCGAGGAACGAAGTCCGGCTGTCAGATAAAAAGCCCGAAAAGTTTACTCACTTTGGCGCAAAAAGCAATCCAAAGTGGATATTCTTCGAGACTTTATCAATTAACGGCCCATAAATCCGGGTGGCATCATGCCTTTCATACCACGCATCATTTTTGCCAGGCCGCCTTTTTTCATCTTTTTCATCATGCGCTGCATTTCGTCGAATTGTTTAAGCAAGCGGTTAACATCTTGAACCTGAGTGCCAGAACCATTGGCAATACGACGTTTACGAGAACCTTTAATTATTTCCGGTTTTTGCCGCTCTTTACGCGTCATGGAATTGATAATAGCTTCCATTTTCACCAGAATTTTATCATCCATCTGGGATTTCACCGCATCTGGCACTTGAGACATTCCCGGCATTTTGCTTAACATGCTGGCCATGCCCCCCATGTTACGCATCTGCTTTAGCTGATCTAGAAAGTCATTTAAATCGAAGCCGTCACCTTTCTTTAATTTAGAAGCCAGCTTTTCAGCCTGGGTGCGATCAACTTTACTTTCAATCTCTTCAATCAGGGAGAGAACATCCCCCATTCCAAGGATTCGAGAGGCAATACGATCCGGATGGAATGGTTCCAACGCATCCGTTTTTTCACCAACACCCAGGAATTTAATCGGCTTACCGGTAATATGACGAATAGATAGCGCAGCACCGCCACGAGCATCGCCATCGACTTTAGTTAACACTACCCCCGTCAGCGGCAATGCTTCATTGAAAGCTTTCGCAGTATTAGCCGCATCCTGCCCCGTCATCGCATCAACAACAAACAGGGTTTCCACGGGATTAATGGCTTTATGAACCTGCTTGATTTCATCCATCATCGCTTCGTCAACATGCAGACGGCCCGCAGTATCCACCAAAAGCACATCATAGAATTTCAATTTGGCGTGCTGTACCGCTTGAGTCACGATATCAACGGGTTTTTCCTGAGCATCGGAAGGGTAGAAATCAATACCAACTGCCTGTGCCAAGGTTTCAAGCTGTTTGATAGCGGCTGGACGATAGACGTCAGCAGATACCACCAAAACTTTTTTCTTCTGTTTTCCTTTCAGGAAACTACCGAGCTTGGCAACGCTGGTCGTTTTACCTGCGCCTTGCAGACCAGCCATTAATACGACGGCAGGCGGCTGAGTAGAAAGATTTAGCTCACTGTTAACTTCCCCCATCGCCTTAACGAGTTCATTCTGAACAATTTTGACAAACTCTTGGCCGGGGGTAAGGCTTTTATTAACCTCGTGACCAACCGCGCTCTCTTTAACGCACGAAATAAAATCACGCACTACAGGCAATGCAACGTCAGCTTCAAGTAAAGCCATGCGAACTTCACGCAGCGTCTCTTTAATATTGTCTTCGGTCAGTCGCCCACGGCCACTGATATTGCGCAATGTGCGCGATAGTCTGTCGGTTAGATTATCAAACATTGTCTCTGCTCAATTTTTTTAAATGGGCTACCTGTAAGGCGTATTCCACAAATTATAACACGATGGTAAGGGATCTCTGCACAGAGATTCGCACCGATGATTAACAACGGTTGGAGGCTACCCTTGCTGGCGGTATACTTAAGCTTTAATTCAACCAAAGACTATCGCTAAAACGACTAAATGCTATGCCAGTATTTTCTATAATTTCTTCATTCGCTTATTTACTCAGCCTGGTCCTGATTATTCCCGGCTTACTGCGGAAATCGAAAGGATACCGCAGGCTGGCATTACTTTCCGCAATTGTCGCTTTAATTTGTCATGCTATTGCACTTAAATACCAGATCTTCCACGTTAGCAGCGGACAAAACCTCACGCTCCTAAACCTAGGTTCTATTGTCAGTTTGCTGACTTGTATCATAATGACAATTGTTGCTTCTCATGGCCGAGCTTGGTTCCTGCTACCCATTGTTTATAGTTTTGCCATGATAAATTTGGTCTTAGCGAGTCTTATGCCAGGTGAATTCATTACTCACCTAGAGGCCAGCTTTGGATTATCTATCCATATTGGATTAGCGCTTCTTGGCTACGCGACTTTACTTATCGCTGCATTATATGCATTACAGCTTAGGTGGTTGGATCATCAACTTAAAAATAAAAAACTCACTTTTACGCCAGATATGCCCCCACTCATGTTCATTGAACGCAAAATGTTTCATATCACTCAGGTTGGCGTAATATTACTAACACTGACGCTCTGTACCGGCATCCTCTACATAGATAATATTTTCAGTAGCGAAAATATCCATAAAGCAATTTTATCTATCATCGCGTGGTTTGTTTACATTGTTTTATTATGGGGCCACTACCATGATGGATGGCGCGGTAAACGCGTTATCTGGTTTAACCTGATCGGCGCATTTACCCTGACACTCGCCTATTTCGGCAATCGATTATTACAGGAAATCATGATTTACTAGGAGTATAATGTCCAATCGATACTTGGAAGGAATTCTATTTTGGAGCATGTCTCAACAAGCACATTACTGATTATTTTAATCATCATGGTCATTGTTTCAGCTTATTTTTCCGCCTCCGAGACAGGTATGATGACAATGAATCGCTACCGCTTACGTCATCTGGCAAAGCAAGGGAACCGCTCTGCCCGCAGAGTTGAAGCATTACTTCGCCATCCTGAGCAGCTCATCAGTCTGATTCTTATCGGCAATAATCTGGTTAATATTCTTGCTTCAGCACTCGCTACTATCATTGGTATGCGTCTTCACGGTGATGCCGGAGTCGCTATCGCAACCGGTATTTTGACGTTTATCATACTGATATTTTCTGAAGTTATGCCAAAAACGATAGCAGCCCTCTATCCTGAAAGAGTCGCTTTTCCAAGCAGTTTTCTGCTCCGCCCGTTACAGAAAATCATGCTGCCGTTAGTTTGGACGCTAAATAAAATTACCTTATTATTAATGCGTTGCCTTGGTATTAAACACCCTACTGGCTCCAGCCACGCAATTAGTAAAGATGAACTTCGCACTATTGTGAATGAATCAAATGCCAAGCTATCACAGCAAAATCAGGATATGCTGATTTCAATTTTAGACCTGGAAAAAGTCACAATCGGCGATATTATGGTTCCCCGTAATGAAATTGTCGGCATTGATATTAATGATGACTGGAAATCCATCATACGGCAATTAACTCATTCACCTCATGGCCGGATCGTGCTTTATCGTGATTCACTTGATGATGCCATTGGCATGCTCCGTGTTCGTGAAGCTTACCGGCTGATGACAGAAAAAAAAGAGTTCACCAAAAGAAATCTGATTAAAGCCGCAGATAAAATCTATTATGTCCCAGTCAGCACACCACTTAATATCCAGTTAGTGAATTTCCAACGTAATAAGGAAAAAGCTGGGCTCATCGTTGATGAATATGGTGATATTCAAGGATTGGTCACTGTTGAAGATATCCTCGAAGAGATTGTCGGTGATTTTACAACATCCATGTCTCCTTCTCTGGCTGAGGAAGTTTCACCACAAAGCGATGGGACTATTTTGGTTGACGGGACAGCTAATATCCGCGAATTAAATAAAGCCTTTAACTGGGCGTTGCCTGTTGATGGACCACGAACGGTTAATGGTATGGTACTTGAAGAGTTAGGAGAAATACCCGCACTTAATGTACAAGTGCAAATCGGCAAATATAATTTTGAAGTACTTTCAGTGAACGATAATGTCATTAAACAAGTTCGAGTCACCCCCATTAGCCAATTTCCTGCGTAAGCAGCACAAGCCATTTAAATCGCTGCGGAAAATTCACACCGCTGGAGGCGCACCACCAACCTCCAACGGTAAATTCCTGTTAATACCTCATCTCAGGAACCCGAAATATCATCACTGCTATGGAACTACACTTTCAATTCAGTCAGTTTTTCTTCTGGCAATGCCAACTCATCATTCTTATTAACGAGGACGTCTGAATCAAGAATATGACGTGCAATATCCTGAGCTTCTGTCAGTGAATGCATGTGATAAGTACCGCATTGATAAATATTTAGCTCTGGGATTTGACTCTGATCTTTCACTTTCAAGACATCAGCCATAGCCGCTTTCCACGCGTCTGCAACACGTATTTCTGCCGGTGCGCCAATCAAGCTCATATAAAAACCTGTTCGACATCCCATTGGCGATATATCAACAATTTCAACACCTTCACCATTGAGGTGGTTGCGCATAAAACCAGCAAACAAATGTTCAAGTGTATGAATACCCTTTTCAGGCATAACCTGTTTATTAGGTACGCAGAAACGTAAGTCAAAAACTGTGATGGTGTCGCCATGAGGCGTTTTCATAGTCTTAGCAACTCTTACGGCTGGCGCATTCATACGAGTATGGTCAACAGTAAAACTATCCAGTAAAGGCATTTCTTCATCTCCACAAAAAAATTCAGATTTTTCTTCCAGCAAATGAAACCTTTTCATCTGCCACCGGTCGTAAAGAATGAAAGACGCGTAATCATTATCCCTATTCTCTAGAAAATCCTATTTGGCCACTTTCACTTGTGGCCCTTTTCTTTTCTAGCATCCTGTCTGTTGTTTCAGATACTCATCAAAACTAATTGTATCCTCACGTTCCAACGCATCTTGTCGCTCTACGGAGGCCCTGCGTTCTATAGCAAACTGTTCGTCGCTAATAACCTCATATTGCTCATTGATCAGTTGCTGATGGTATTCATCTGCCAATTCCAGTCCAAAGCCGCCAATGCCCTGGCTCTTCATTCTTTCCAGCACGCGAGCCGATAAAGTCAGTGATGAATCATCAAACATAGCGATTAATTCTTCGCAAACCTTTTGATACTGTGTGCCAGAACAACTATCCAATATTGCGGCAACCCGTTTCAAGTCACTAAATAACTTTTTGCCAACTTTTGCTAACGGCTCTTCCACACTTCCACAACCAAGACCAATCATTTGCCCTGGTTTACGCCCCTCAAGGATCACTCTATTCCAGTTCTTACGGCAACAATCTAATTCATCACTGCTCATTTCCGGCGCTTCGGCAAGCACGCACCATATTAAGAATAGGTCAAGAAAACGAATTTGTGTTTCATCGACACCAATCGCTGCAAATGGGTTAATATCCAATGAACGAACTTCAATGTATTCCACTCCCCCACGCAACAAAGCATCAGAAGGCGATTCATTCCCCTTAGTGACACGCTTAGGTCGGATTGGCGCATACAGCTCATTTTCAATTTGTAAAACGTTGGTATTGAGCTGAATATGCTTATCACCTTGCTTAATACCCAATTTAGCAAACTCATCAGATGGCTTGTGAATCGCTTTTTTCAACCCGTCAATATAGGTATGTAGGTTATTAAACGTAATATTTAGATCACTTTGTGATTTATTGGTGTACCCCAGATTGCTCATTCTTAGTGAAGTCGCATAAGGCAGATAACAAGTTCCATCTTCCGTTCGATCAAAAAGAAAAGCAGTCTCTCTTCCACGTAAGAACGAGGAACAAATTGCCGGAGAAGCGCCAAACAAGTATGGGATCACCCATCCAAAGCGATAATAGTTACGGATCAAGCGGAAATAGCCATTAGAGATCTGCTCTTTACCACTCTCTGCATCTTCAATACCAGCCCAGGCACGCCAGAACTCAATTGGCAATGAAAAATTATAATGAACCCCGGATATGGTCTGCATTAACGCGCCATAACGATTTTTCAACCCTTCACGGTATAAAGTTTTATAGCGACCAACATTCGATGTACCATATTGAGCCAAAGTAATGTTCTCTTCCGCATCAATAAAGCATGGCATACTTAATGGCCACATTTTTTCTTTATCCAGCACACGCGCTGTGTGACGATGAATATCTCTAAGAAAAGAAACCGTATATTTTATATCATCATTAACTGGTGTTATGAACTCCAACAGTGACTCGGCAAAGTCAGTAGTAATCCATTTATGCGTAAGCGCTGCACCAAGTGCTTTAGGATGCTCCGTTATGGCTAAACTACCATCTGAAGTAATACGCAATGTTTCACGTTCAACACCGCGACGAATTCCATTTAAAATTGTCGGATGCGCCTCTAGCCATGATAGAGCCTTTGATACGTCCGGGATCAATTCGACCTCCCGTAGTGTTTTAGAAGAATTTTTATAAGGGTTTACTTTATCTTAAACAAGCCAAATTGTCGCTGATTAGATATATCAGCAAAAACATTTCAGCGTCATACAGAAAGCGGGTTAGTTATGGCAACACAAGTAGAAAGGAAAAAGCCCTGCTGTTTAATCAGCAGGGCTTGATATGGCGCATCCAGAAGGATTCGAACCTCCGACCGCTCGGTTCGTAGCCGAGTACTCTATCCAGCTGAGCTATGGATGCATGTTCAGTTTTTCACTCTTGGTAAAAGACAGTGACTGCTTCGATTACCTGAATGGTACCTCGGATGACTTCATCTCAAGGTTTAATATGGCGCATCCAGAAGGATTCGAACCTCCGACCGCTCGGTTCGTAGCCGAGTACTCTATCCAGCTGAGCTATGGATGCGTGTTCAGTTTTTCACTCTTGGTAAAAGGCAGTGATTGCTTCGATTACCTGAATGGCACTTCAGATGACTTCATCTCAAGGCTTAATATGGCGCATCCAGAAGGATTCGAACCTCCGACCGCTCGGTTCGTAGCCGAGTACTCTATCCAGCTGAGCTATGGATGCGTGTTCAGTTTTTCACTCTTGGTAAAAGACAGTGATTGCTTCGATTACCTGAATGGCACCTCAGATGACTTCATCTCAAGGTTTAATATGGCGCATCCAGAAGGATTCGAACCTCCGACCGCTCGGTTCGTAGCCGAGTACTCTATCCAGCTGAGCTATGGATGCGTGGTTTAAATGGCGGTGAGAGAGGGATTCGAACCCTCGATGCAGCTTTTAACCGCATACTCCCTTAGCAGGGGAGCGCCTTCAGCCTCTCGGCCATCTCACCGTACGCTTTCTTTCGAAACGCGACTCAGAACTTTTGTTTAAGCTCCTCGTCACTGCGTGGCGCACATATTACTTTCCCAGACTTATAAGTCAAACAATTTTTCTAAACCTGTGTTTGTTTGAACACTTCACACACAAGATGTTTAGTTTGACGTCAAAAAGTGTGCTTTATCAGCAGTAAATTATCACAACCTCAATTTAAGTGCATGCAAATCATTATTCGCCACAATAGCATGATAGGAACACGATATTCTTACGATAGAAAAACAAAAAAGGGGGAAAATAGACAAGAATTTAAGAAATTAGTAAGACCAAAAAATACCAACAGAGATGAAATCCCTCAAAAATGGCGCCCGGTTCTGACAGAGATAGGACGCCAACTTAGAGTCAGTAAGTTGTTGGCTGAGACTTTTCGGCCTGAATCCGCTGATAAATTTCTTCACGGTGAACAGAAACTTCTTTAGGGGCATTTACACCAATACGAACTTGGTTACCTTTAACCCCCAGTACTGTAACTGTTACCTCATCGCCTATCATGAGCGTTTCACCAACTCGACGAGTCAGAATAAGCATTCTTTGCTCCTTGAAAATTTAAAAGAGTCGGGTCTTTCGGTTTCCCCGCTATTATCCATCAAACACCGTGAAAACGTAAAACAATGGTATATGCTTAAAGTATAAGCAATTTTAAGCGCATTTCCTACCTATATAGTTTAGCCAAAATAAATAAATATGCGCTTAACCTTTTAACAATTTCACAACAAAGTTTCAAGGCACCATAAAAACAACGCTATGATGCCCCGTAAACTCAAGTAATACCACTTATAACCGCGATGCTACCCACTCTTCCACGCTATCCAAAGCAGAAGGTAACGCTTCAACATCAGAACCACCTGCCTGGGCCATATCAGGGCGACCACCGCCTTTACCACCGATTTGCTGAGCTACAGAAGAAATTAACTCACCTGCTTTTATTTTAGCAGTCAGATCCTTTGTGACACCAACAATTAAGCTGACTTTATCATCACTTATAGTGGAAAGCACAATAATCGCTGAATCTAGTTGATTTTTTAGATCATCAACCATCATTCTCAACATCTTAGGTTCTGTATTGCTTAACTGACTAACCAACAACTTCACGCCCTTCACTTCTTTCGCTTTACTTGCTAAAGAAGAGCTCTCTTGTGCAGCCTGTTGATCTTTAAGCTGTTGAAGCTCTTTTTCCAACGCTTTGGTTCTATCCAACGTCACCCGTACTTTTTCACTCAGGCTATGGATATCACTTTTCACTAATTGAGCGATATCCTGAATTAAATCAACCTGTTGATGTACAGATTCCAACGCTTTTTTACCTGTAATCGCTTCGATCCTACGGATACCCGCAGCCGTTCCAGATTCAGCAATAATACGGAACAAGCCAATATCACCGGTACGATTCGTATGAGTCCCTCCACATAATTCAGTGGAAAAATCCCCCATTGACAGTACACGGACTTGTTCTTCGTATTTTTCACCAAACAGTGCCATTGCACCTTTGGCTTTTGCTGTTTCCAGATCCATCAATTCAGTAACAACAGGTGAATTTTGACGAACTTCGGCATTAACCAAATCCTCAACCCGACGGATCTGCTCTGGTTTCATCGCTTCAAAGTGAGAAAAATCAAAGCGAAGGTATTTATCGTTAACCAGAGAGCCTTTCTGTGATACGTGCTCACCCAAAATTTGACGTAACGCAGCATGTAACAGATGAGTTGCTGAGTGATTCAAACGAATTGCATCACGACGTTCAATATCAATAACCGCATTGATGTTATGGTTTACACTTAAAGTACCTTTTTCAAGCTTACCAATATGACCAATAGCCTGACCATATTTTTGTGTATCAATAACACAAAAAGCACAATCAGTATTACTCAGAATACCTGAGTCACCAACTTGCCCACCGGACTCAGCATAAAAAGCGGTCTTATCTAATATAACAATCGCTTCTTCACCCGCTTGAATTTGATTGACTGATTCGCCATCACGGAAGATAGCTGTTATTGTTGCCTGCTGTTCGTTATGATCGTAGCCAGAGAAATCACTACGTTCATCAACGTTGATCAATTCATTATAATCGGTACCGAAACCACTTGATTCGCGAGCACGACGACGCTGATTTTCCATTGCCGCTGCAAATCCCGCTTCATCAACGCTAATATTACGCTCACGGCAAACATCAGCAGTTAAATCCACAGGGAAACCATAGGTATCATACAGACGGAAAGCCGTTTCGCCATCCAGAATATCGCCGGACAGTTTTGCCAGTTCATCGTCTAGCAACTGAAGACCACGTTCCAGAGTACGAGCAAACTGCTCTTCTTCTGTTTTCAAAATCTGCTCAACAATTGTTTGCTGGCGTTTAAGCTCTTCTCCCGCAGCGCCCATCACGTCTATCAATGGGGCAACCAGTTTGTAGAAGAAGGTCTCTTTAGCCCCCAACATGTTTCCGTGACGGATAGCTCTGCGGATAATACGACGCAGAACATAACCACGGTTTTCATTAGAAGGAACAACACCATCACAAATCAAAAATGCACATGAACGAATGTGATCAGCAACCACCCGCAGAGATTTATTACTCAGATCATCTGTAGCGCCAGTGACATTAGCAACAACTGTAATCAAATCACGGAACAGATCGATCTCATAGTTAGAATTGACGTGCTGCAATACAGCGGCGATCCGCTCCAGCCCCATCCCCGTATCTACTGATGGTTTTGGCAACGGCTCCATCGTGCCATCAGCATGACGGTTGAACTGCATAAAGACGATATTCCAGATTTCAATATATCTGTCACCATCTTCCTCTGGGCTTCCTGGCGGTCCACCCCAAATATGTTCGCCATGATCATAAAAAATTTCAGTGCAAGGACCACAAGGACCGGTATCACCCATTTGCCAGAAATTATCCGATGCATAAGGCGCACCTTTGTTATCACCAATGCGGATAATTCTTTCTGCTGGTATTCCGACTTCATTCTTCCAAATATCATAGGCTTCATCATCTGTCTGATAGACAGTCACCCATAATTTTTCTTTAGGCAAATTGAACCAATCTTTGCCAGTCAGAAGTTCCCAAGCATAGCTAATAGCATCATGTTTGAAATAGTCACCAAAACTGAAATTACCGAGCATCTCAAAGAAAGTATGATGACGTGCGGTGTAACCTACATTTTCTAAATCGTTATGTTTACCACCGGCACGAACACAACGCTGAGCAGTTGTTGCTCGGGAATAAGATCTTTTGTCTTGTCCAAGAAATACATCCT
Source organism: Photorhabdus aballayi (assembly GCF_026153155.1). Lineage (NCBI taxonomy): Bacteria > Pseudomonadati > Pseudomonadota > Gammaproteobacteria > Enterobacterales > Morganellaceae > Photorhabdus > Photorhabdus aballayi. The sequence continues at coordinate 17,496 of NZ_JAPFCD010000019.1, forward strand.
TAAACTGGTTCATCCCTGCGTTGGTAAACAGCAGTGTTGGGTCATTATTTGGCACCAAAGAACTACTTGGTACGATTTGATGCCCTTTAGTATGAAAAAAGTCGAGAAACGCTTGACGGATCTCAGCGGTGCTTTTGCTCATAATTGTCCCGAAATCAAGCTGGAAAAACAGATTTATGAATTGGTTAGGCGGGATATTCCATCACCTATCTTCAACTCACGAATAAACAAAGTGGGGATAAGATAAAAGTTCTTCTATTAGAAGTAAAATCCCAGATACATCCATTCGCTGGCAGCATTGTAAATCGTCTGGGTATTTTCTGAAAGCATGATCGCATAATATGGATAATACTCGCTTTCTGAGAGAAGAAACCGCGTCATTATTAACGCGGTATAAGTTTGATGACAAAACTTTTACAGCTTTAATACGAGAATACAAACTACCGATATAATTAGTTAGATTAGAATTCTTCGTTATTCATCTCTTCGTTTTCATCACCTTCGTAATCAGAAGCCGCGCTACTGAATTCACCGGCATTATGCAACAGCATTTCACGTAATTTTTTATCCAGTTCAGTAGAAATTTCAGGGTGCTCTTTCAGGTAGATGGTAGCATTCGCTTTGCCTTGACCAATTTTATCGCCATTATAGCTGTACCATGCGCCTGCTTTTTCCACCAGTTTATGCTTCACACCTAAATCGATTAATTCACCATAAGTGTTAATGCCTTCGCCATACATAATCTGGAATTCTGCTTGCTTAAATGGCGCTGCCACTTTGTTTTTGACTACCTTAACACGGGTCTCGCTACCAACAACCTCTTCGCCATTTTTCACAGAACCAATGCGGCGAATATCCAGACGAACAGAAGCATAGAATTTCAGCGCGTTACCACCGGTTGTTGTTTCAGGATTACCGAACATGACACCAATTTTCATACGAATCTGGTTGATAAAGATCAACAACGTATTGGAGCTTTTCAAGTTACCGGCCAGTTTACGCATTGCCTGACTCATCATTCTAGCTGCCAGCCCCATATGAGAATCGCCAATTTCCCCTTCTATTTCAGCTTTTGGCGTTAAAGCAGCAACGGAGTCTACGATAATCACATCAACAGCGCCGGAACGTGTCAACGCATCACAGATCTCAAGAGCCTGTTCCCCCGTATCGGGTTGAGAACACAACAGATTATCAATATCAACACCTAACTTCTTAGCATAGATAGGATCAAGGGCGTGTTCAGCATCAATAAACGCACAGGTTTTACCTTCACGTTGTGCTGCGGCAATAACCTGTAACGTCAGCGTTGTCTTACCAGAAGATTCCGGACCATAGATTTCAACAATACGCCCCATCGGCAGGCCACCAGCACCTAATGCAATATCCAGCGACAATGAACCCGTGGAGATAGTTTCAACGTCCATTGAACGGTCTTCGCCCAAACGCATGATGGAACCTTTGCCAAACTGTTTTTCAATTTGGCCTAGTGCCGCTGCTAGTGCTTTTTGTTTATTTTCATCAATAGCCATTTTTACTCCCTCGTAAGCAATGAAAGGGCTCTCTCACTGCCGATGAATAATTTCTGATACTAAAACGTTGTCTGCAATTATACTGTATAATCATACAGCATCAAGTTAATTTTTTATAATCTCTGATAACAATGTTTTCAGAGAATAGATGACAGCTTGAAGGCGTACTTCATTTCTATCACCGTTAAAACAACAATGGCGGGACACAACTTCTACCCCATTTACCGTTAGATATGCAAATCCAAACCACACTGTACCAACAGGTTTTTCTTCGCTGCCGCCATCAGGCCCGGCAATGCCGCTGACCGAAACCGCCAGATCTGCCTGCGCGGCTTTCAGTGCTCCTGCGGCCATTTCTCTCACAACCTGTTCACTAACAGCGCCATATTGCTGCAAAACGGCTTCTGACACGCCAAGCATCTGATGCTTAGCTTTATTACTGTATGTCACAAAGCTTCGGTCAAAATAAGCAGAGCTACCAGCAATATCGGAAATGGTCTTCGCCAACCAGCCACCGGTACAAGATTCAGCACAAGTCACCCACAGTTTGTGCTGTCTCAGTTTCTCTCCCAGTTCAATACTAAGCTGAGTCAGAATTTTTTCACTCATAACACACTCTTTATCCGGTAAAAGATCAATTTCTTTGAAACCGGTTCCAAATCCACAAACTCGTGATTGTCAACGCCAACAGAGTACCAAAACCTATCCCTGTAGTAACAACCGGGACACCTATTTTAATAACCAATGAGTACAACCCAAGCATCAATAACATGGCGATATTCTCACCCAAATTCTGCACTGCGATTGCATAACCGGCCCCAATCGTTTGTCTGCCGCTTTCCTGCAATAATGCATTCAATGGCACAATAAACAAACCGCCAAAAATACCGAGAATGATTAATAAGACGTAGGAAACCCAAATACTTTGCTGAACAGCAAAAATGACCACCATCACGCCGATTAAAACACCAGCAGGCATACAACGGTGGACTGTTTTAAGGGTGATGAAACGGGCAGCAACACCGGCGCCAATAATAATGCCGACAACAACCATCACATTAAGTATTGTCGGCGTGCTATTGTCAGAAATTCCCAGAACAACAGGCACCCATAAGACTAATAGGAATCTCAATGTTATACCTGCTCCCCAGAACAAACTGGTGCCAATTAAAGAAAATCGAGCGCCTTTGTTATGCCAAAGAATACAACAAGATGAAGTAAAGTCTGTCAGCATCTTTTTCAGATTCCAGCCGTTATCCTGACGCACAGCCGATAATCGGGGAATAAAGAAATTAGCGACAACAGCGATACCATACATCAGCGCACAAACAAGCAGTGCGACAGCCAGGTTCCAATCAGACAAAAAACCACCAGCAACAGAGCCAGTAAGAATGGCAATTATCGTTGAAGCTTCCATCAAACCATTAGCTTTTACTAAACGGTCGCCATCGGTCAGTTCAACCAATATTCCGTATTTAGCCGGTGAATATGATGCAGCTCCCACTCCCACCAAGGCATAACCCAGAAATGGATCGTATCCCAGACAGATAGTAAACGCGCCCAACAACTTGATGCTATTAGCAAACAACATCACCCGATCTTTCGGGAAACGATCAGCAATTTGCCCTACAAAAGGCGCCAATAGGATATATGCCAAAACAAACACTATCTGTAATATCGGCTGGCTCCAGTCAGGATAAAACTGGGCTTTCAACTGTGCCAAAATCGCAAACAACAGCGCGTTATCGGCAAAAGCCGAAAAAAACTGCGACACCAATACGGCTTTCATGCCACGGGTTAATAGCGGCTGAACAACGGAGGGTGTATTCACGATGATTATTCCTGTTCAGCTTCGGCTATTTTACACAAAGTAACAAAATCGGCTTTACCACTGTCAAGTGCTGGCAATGATTTCACATAACGAATATCACAGGGGATTGCTAACTCTGGGATGCCCATTTCCTGAGCAGCCTGACACATTGATGAATATTTCAGTTGCGAATCAGTCGTGAACAACACCCATCTTTCTCCTTCGTTATGACCATTCTTAACGGTAGCAACATGCATGGCATCAGGAGAGACCTTCAATGCAAGTTGCTCTACACTTTCCAATGACACGATTTCTTCCTGTTTAGCAAAACGTTTCCCCCGACCAAGACGTTTCCCCCGACCAAGAATAGTACAGAATCCCTGTTCATCAATTGAAGCAATGTCTCCAGTATCGAACCAACCAAACTGAATATTCCCATGCTCATCTTTTGCCGCGGGTGGTTCTAAATGATTTGGATCTTCAACGCTCAGATACCCTTTCATCATATTCGGGCCACGTAGCTGCAAACGCCCCCCCTTCTTAATTCCTGCTACCGGAATCAAACGGGATTCCATTGCCGGCAAAATCCGCCCAACAGTACCAACTTTAGCCATCATCGGCACATTCAATGCAATGACAGGCGCACATTCTGTCATGCCATATCCTTCTAAAATGCGAATACCGAATTTATCTTGCCAAATCTGTTTCGTATTTTCAGCGAGCTTTTCAACACCGGCTATAACACAACGAAGACGCGCAAAATCATACGGATGAGCGAAATAGGCATAATTCTCCAGGAAAGTGGATGTCCCCAATAATACGGTACAGTTACATTCATATACCATTTCTGGCACTATCCGATAATGCAATGGGTTTGGATAGAGGAATATCCGGCTACCAGACAATAGCGGAGTGAATAAACCAACAGTCAACCCAAATGCATGAAATAGCGGTAAAGAAGACATAAAACGGTCAAGTGGATTGAAATCAGTAATGGTTTTTATCTGTTCCACATTGGCTAACAAACTCGCGTGACTGTGAACTACACCTTTTGATATACCTTCTGAACCGGACGTAAATAATACCAAAGCATCATCATCCGGTTTTTGCGCCGCCATCGCTTGCTTCGGAAAAAAGAGGTGCCACAAGACCCATAATTTATCCCGAAAAGTTACCGTACCTTCCAAATCCTCAAGATAAACCCAGTTAACCTCCGTAACCTGCTCAGATAAATGTGTTAATCGCTCTTTTTCCAAAAATTGACGGGAAGTCACAATAGTTTTAATACTGGCAATTTCTACCGCATTTTTCAATCCATGACTGTCGGCTGTATAGTTTAATAAAGCCGGTATTCTTCCTCTCAAAGATGCCCCGAATATCGCCGCTACCATAATAGTGGCATTAGGTAAAAGAAAACCTATCCGTTCCCCCTTGCAGGTAAAACGCTGCAAAACACGGCTGGCAGCCAGTATTTTTTTAAGCAGACTGTTATAACTCTCTTCTTTAAAAGGAACCTCTCCAATACAGGGCTTAAAACGACCAAATTGTTTTCGTGCAACCAATAAAGATTCAAATATTGTTTCTTGCGGTCGGGTCGCCATTCGCGCACTCATCATTATTTCATGCAAACGCTCACCGGCTAAACGACGTCGTTGCTCCGAACCAGACACATCCGGCATCGGCAATTGTACCGCAGGCAAGATTTTCATAGTCACCTTCGGAAAAAGGTGAAGTTTGAAAATACCTTTTAATCGGCTGAATACGGTTCTTTCCAGCCCTTCAATGCGAACAGGAACCACAGCAGCTTCTGACATCGCGGCAATAAAAGCCGCTCCATCATAGATTTTCATCAAAGAACCGGTAACCGTGATTCTTCCTTCAGGAAAAATAACTATTGGTCGCCCTTTTTCTATTTCCTTAACCAGCACCCTGATAGCCATTGGATTTATTGGGTCCAAAGGAGCTATTTCAACATAGCGCCTTACCAGTTTCATAAAACCACGATTTGCAATATTGGAATAGACAGCAAATACTGGCTTGACCGGTAAGAAAAGCGTCAGCAAAACCCCATCAATAAAAGAGACATGATTAGGCGTGATAAGACATTTGGGGTGGTTAAATTGTTTAATATCTCCTTCTACTGTTAAACGAAACATTAAACGAAAAACAAGCCTTAGAAATTTAAACAACATATTCGTATCTCAACCCATTTGAAAAAATAAATAGAAGATACTATTTATCATTCGACTCTGTAATATTCCTATCTCTTTAATAAAGAATACTAAAATAGTGTCAGGAGATTATTCCAGAAAGAATCATTTCTTTCACATAAGCTGTAATTTTTTCCGGTGAAAGTTGCGCATTAATAATATGATTTGCACACTCACAGTAGAGATTCTCTCTGGCGGCAAGCACTTCCTCCATCTCTTCAACAATAGATTTTCCCGTTAAACTAGGACGCTGGGTATTTTCTGGTTGCTGCATTAATCGCTCAGCCAAAACACTCGCTGAAGCTTGAAGATAAATCACCGTGCCATTTTGTCGCATATATTGGCGATTTTCAGCGGAAAGAATAATCCCTCCACCGGTAGAAATAACACGATTATTTTGACTAACTTGTTGTAAAGCTTGACTTTCTAATTGCCGAAATTGTTGCCATCCTTGCTGGTTAACAATATCCGCAATAGTCATGTTGCTGGTTTGTTGGATATAGTGATCAGTGTCAATAAATGTGTACGATAATTCATTGGCTAATAATTTTCCAACCGTCGTTTTTCCTGCCCCACGTGCACCTACAATAAACAATATTTGGTTCACTGCCTGATATCCTTGATAAATTTCATCGTTAAAAATATATTAACGCCTATAGTAACCAGAACTTTACATCAACGTAAAATTAAAAGTTAACATATACGGTAAAAGCTACCCCAAAAGCATGATCTTACCGAAACTTCAATATAATCAGACACGCTTCTGAGGTAACAATAAACAAATTACTTACGGATTAAATCATCCCCATAACCAATCCATTTATACGTAGTCAACGCATCTAATCCCATTGGGCCACGGGAATGCAGTTTCTGCGTGCTAACGGCAACTTCCGCACCCAAGCCAAACTGGCCGCCATCAGTAAAGCGAGTGCTAGCATTCACATAAACCGCAGCAGAATCAACCTGACGAACAAAATAGTCAGCATTATGCAAAGATTGAGTCAAAATAGCATCAGAATGGGACGTACCATATGTACGAATATGATCAATTGCCTGTCCCATATCACTGACAATTTCCACATTCATATCCAGAGATAACCACTCATCACGGTAATCTGCTTCCATGACATCCACGACCTTAGCAGGTCCATCTTTCAAAAACGCCATTGCTGATTTACTCGCATGCAGAGTAACTCCCTGCCCTTCCATGCTCTTGCTCAATGCAGGCAGAAAATCAGCCGCAATCTTCTGATGTACCAGCAAAGTTTCTAAAGCATTACAGGCACTTGGGCGTTGTACCTTAGCATTAGTGATTATAGTTAATGCCTTATCAAAATCAGCGCTTTCATCGACAAAAGTATGACAAACGCCAATTCCGCCCGTAATAACTGGAATAGTCGATTGCTCACGACACAGCTTATGCAACCCTGCGCCACCACGTGGAATCAACATATCCACATAGCGATCCATTTTCAGTAACTGAATAACTAACTCACGATCCGGTTTATCTATCGCCTGCACGGCTGCGGCAGGTAATCCACTCTGTTCAAGTGCCTGTTGAATAACTTTCACTGTCGCTTGATTGGTGTTGTGAGTCTCTTTACCACCACGCAAAATAACCGCATTACCGGTTTTCAAACACAGAGATGCAACATCAATAGTGACATTAGGACGTGCTTCATAAATCACCCCGACCACACCTAACGGTACACGGCGACGCTCCAATTTCAAGCCACTGTCAAGCAAACTGCCATCAATGACTTCCCCTACCGGGTCGGATAAATGACATACCCGACGAACATCATGAGCTATCGCGGTCAAACGTTCCGGCGTCAATAACAGACGATCCAACAATGCTTCGCTCATGCCCTGTTCACGGGCCTGAGCCATATCAAGCTGATTAGCTTCAAGAATGATTGCACTTTCCTGCTCTAGCAAGTCTGCAATGCGGATTAATGCCTGATTTTTCTGTTTTGTACTTAGCTGTGCCAGTTGCCATGCAGCTTCCCTGGCAGCCTTTCCCATTTGTTCTAACATTATGAATCCTTAACTCACGATCATGTCATCACGATGAACCGCAACAGCACCATATTCATAACCGAGAATTTGGCTTATCTGTTGTGAATGGCGGCCTGCAATTAAACGTAGAGCATCACTGTTATAACGGCAAACACCATGTGCCAAATCCTTACCAGACAGACTACGAATGCAGATAACCTCTCCACGGGAGAAATCACCTTTAATATTTTTAATCCCTTTCGGTAATAAAGAGCTGCCTTTTTCGCAGATTGCTGTTTCAGCACCATGATCTACAATAATTTCACCCGCTGGAGGGGCGCCAAAAATCCAACGCTTACGATTTTCCATCGGGCTTTCCAACCCATGAAAGCGAGTACCTACCGGATTACCTTCAATGACATCAGAGATAACATCAGGTTTATTACCCGCGGCAATAATGACATCAATACCCGCACGACCTGCAATTCCCGCAGCTTGAAGTTTAGTTGCCATTCCTCCCGTCCCTAAACCCGAAATGCTATCACCGGCAACCATACGTAATTCATCGCTGATGTCATAAATTTCCGGGATAAGTTTTGCGTCTGGATTGTTACGCGGATCAGCGGTATACAGCCCTTCAATATCCGTCAACAATAGCAACTTATCTGCTCCCCCCAGAATTGCCGCTAATGCAGATAAATTATCATTATCACCAACTTTAATTTCCGCCGTCGCAACTGCATCATTCTCATTAATGACAGGCACAATGCGATTATCGAGCAAAGCCTGTAAGGTATCTCTGGCGTTTAAAAAACGTTCGCGATCTTCTAAATCCGCCCGAGTCAGTAACATTTGCCCAACATGGATACCATAAATAGAAAAGAGCTGCTCCCACAACTGAATCAACCGGCTTTGACCGACTGCCGCCAGCAATTGCTTGGATGCAATTGTTGCAGGTAGATCCGGATAGCCCAAATGTTCCCTCCCTGCCGCAATAGCACCGGAAGTCACAATAATAATGCGATGACCTTTTTCATGTTGCTGAGCACATTGCCTTACCAGTTCTACAATATGAGCTCGATTCAGGCGACGAGAGCCGCCTGTCAGTACACTCGTCCCCAGTTTCACAACCAATGTTTGGCTGCTATTCATCATATTTTTGCCATTAGATTTTAATTAAAAAAACAGTGCTCAGTTTTAACAGGAGAGACGCGTTATGCCAACAGGCATAATGCTAAATTGAAAAAATAGGAGTTTAAAACAAACCTATGCGGTTCACTTTATCCGAAAACGCATGAAATCTTCATAAAATAAAGCAGTTAACAATCAACAAGTAACGGAAATTTCATTAACAGACTTTATTTTTCAACCATTGACTGATCTCCCGTAACGCCTTATTGAAACTGTTATAAACAGGCGTTGTCGGAACAGCCAGTAATTTACTATCCATTGATGACATTGCTATCAGCTTAGATTCTTCTTTCGGGCTGAAAATATCATTCTGCCAGTAACCCGCTAACATAGGAACGGAACAACGCCGACCTAACAAACCTTGTTTTTTAAGGGAGTAACAACCGAGTTCGAGGCGAAGTGCATTTTCATCCACATTATTAATACCCAATCTGCTAGCAAACATATCAAGGTACATCGAAGGTGAATTTTGTTGACGCTCAACACTACTGAGCCACTCATGAACCATAGCGCCAAGAGTTGCAACGCCCTTGATACGTTTAGATTCCAAATAGGCCAACCGGACAGCAATATTGGCGCCAAAGCGAAAACCAAAGAGGCCAATTCTAGTGTGATCAATCCAGGGAATTTCATCCAGTTGATGGATTATTTGTTGATGGAGAATACAGGTATCCTGTGTCAGCCTCAGACGTGAAGAGTAACCAATCGAAGGCATATCCACAGTTAACATCGCAAATCCAAGCGGCGCCAGATAATCACGGAATAGCCGATAATAATCGCTTTGCAAATTATCCAAACTGCCACAAACCAAAATGGTTGGAGAAGGCCTTTGCAGTTGCTGAGGCAGGTGAAGGAAACCGGTCACACAACCCCCTCCCTTGAGTTTGAACTCTATTTTCCTCGACTGATAGCCAGAGCAACGAACCGCATTTTCATAAGCTTTATTGGCCAAAACGACGGCCTGCTGAGACAACTCATCTCCCTTAAGATGGGGATAACCGGCGATGCTATACAAGTTAGCCGCTTTCAACCAGAAATTGCCGGCTTCTGGACTCTGCTCTGCCCGCAACGCTTTCTGTTGCCACAACATCGCCTGATGTGACCACTCAAAAATCCAGTTACCTTTACGATACCCAATCACAGTATCCAGTAAATTATCATCACTGCGCTGCGCGTTTGTCATGGCAATCCGACATAACACTTCTTCTATTTCAAACGGATCAATTCCTCGCCAAATCCACATCAGCCGGTTAATCATGCGATACCAGCTACCATGACTGTTGCCATCCAACGTACTGTAATTACCCGCAATTAATCGGGGATGGCGGTGTTTTACCAGCGTGGAAGTTTCCTGATGTTTTTGTCTTGGCTTAAAAAGTGATTCTGAAAGGTTCTGGTTTGCCATAACAAATGCTGATTTTATTTACCTTCACAAATTGGCGGAACGAATACAACACCCATATCCCAAGGTTGCTCGATCCAAGTATCTTGAGGAATATCAACAATATAATCATCAACCAGAGGGCGGCCCGCCGGTTTTGCAAAAATAGTCACAAAATGGGCTTTGGGATACATTTCACGGATGGCTTGAGCGGTTCCGCCAGTGTCAACCAAATCATCCACAACGATGAAACCTTCACCATCACCTTCTGCTTTTTTCAGAACTTGCAGTTCACGTTGATTATTATGGTCATAGCTGGAAATACAGACTGTATCGACATGACGAATACCCAATTCACGCGCTAAAAGCGCGCCGGGTACAAGACCGCCGCGACTAACGGCAATGATGCCTTTCCATTGTTCGACAGGAAGTAAACGTTGCGCCAATTTACGGGCATGTATTTGCAACATATCCCAGGTTACGACATATTTTTCGCTCATAGAAATTGATCCCGACAACTTAAGAATACTTTAGAAAAGCATCTCGCAAAAAAAGTTGCGCGAATTATAGTGACTTAGGTCTGTAAAAACTAGCGGAAACAGGGAATTGATGAATCGTATTATTCTTAACAAAAGTAAAGTGGTATTCTGAACCCAATAACATCATGGCGTTAAGCGCTCATCATATAGAAACTTAATTGAGATGCAGTCATAGGAGATTCGTCGTGTCAGAACTATCACAATTATCCCCTCAACCTCTATGGGACATCTTTGCCAAAATCTGCTCTATTCCTCACCCTTCTCATCATGAAGAAGCGCTGGCGACTCACATTGTGCAATGGGCGCAAGAGAAAGGATTGCATGTTGAACGTGATCAGGTTGGCAATATTCTGATCAGAAAGCCAGCCAGTAAAGGCTTGGAAAATCGTAAAGCAGTTGTTCTGCAAGCACATCTTGATATGGTGCCGCAGAAAAACAACGATACAGTGCATGACTTCATCAAAGATCCTATCCGTCCTTATATTGATGGCGAATGGGTTACGGCCCAAGGTACAACTTTAGGAGCAGATAATGGCATTGGGCTGGCATCAACATTAGCAGTGCTGGCTGATGACAATGTAAAACATGGCCCGCTAGAAGTTTTATTGACCATGACGGAAGAAACTGGCATGGATGGCGCTTTTGGCCTGCAATCAGGTTGGCTACAAGCTGATATCTTAATCAATACCGATTCAGAAGAAGAAGGCGAAATCTACATGGGGTGTGCTGGCGGTATCGATTTCACCACCACTTTAGCACTGACTCGTGAAGCAGTTCCGACTAACTACAAAACAGTAAAACTGACAATCAAAGGTCTAAAAGGCGGTCATTCCGGTTGTGATATTCATTTAGGGCTAGGCAATGCCAACAAACTATTGGCACGATTCCTGGCCGCCCACACTCAGGAATTGGCGCTAAAACTCCTCGACTTCCAAGGCGGTACGTTGCGTAATGCTATTCCACGCGAAGGCCATGTTATTGTTGCTATCCCTGCCGATAAAGCAGAACAGCTTACCCAATTGAAAGACAAATACTTAGGCATACTGAAAAATGAATATGCCATCGTTGAGAAAAATCTGACTGTCTTGCTGGAAGAGGTTGAAACCAATATTCAGGCATTAACTGATGACTGCCAAAACCGTTTTATCTCTCTGCTAAATAGCGCACCTAATGGTGTTATCCGCATGAGTGATGTCATCAAAGGTGTAGTAGAAACCTCACTAAACGTGGGTGTTGTAGCTATGGAACAAGATAAGGTCAATATTATTTGTTTAATCCGTTCGCTTATCGACAGCGGTAAATCTTATGTCATAGGCATGCTTTCTTCGCTGGCTAAACTCTCAAAGGCTGAGATCTCCGCTAAAGGTGACTATCCCGGCTGGCAGCCAGATGCAAATTCTCCAGTAATGCATTTAGTACAGGAAACTTATCAACAACTGTTCGATAAGACACCCAACATTATGGTGATCCACGCAGGATTGGAATGTGGTCTGTTTAAAAAACCTTATCCTGATATGGACATGGTATCTATCGGGCCAACTATCACCGGCGCTCACTCCCCTGACGAACAAGTTCACATTAAGAGTGTTGGGCAATACTGGCAACTGCTGACCGCAGTCTTGAAAGCCATTCCTGAAAAGGCTTAATCAGTTCTCCCCTGCCTCGATGTGATGGCAGGGGAATTACCATTCAAGCAAGTTACCATTCAAGTAAGAGTTGCCGCTCAATTTCTGGGTCCTGCAAAGCCACGTGCAAACCAACTAAACGAACGCCGCGCCCTTCCCGGCGAGATGTCCATGTTTTCTGGGCCAATTGCAGTAAATCCTGCTTATCCAATAGTGGATGAACATGTTCCTGAGTTGTGAGTTGAAAATCATCAAATTTCAATTTAACCCCCTGACGGGCAATCCGCAGATCAGGTTTAACGTTACTCAATCGTTTTTCCAATTCCAGATATAAACTTTCTATCAGTTCAGTGCACTGTTCCCATTGATGAATATCTCTCGCAAGTGTCCGCTCCACACCAATTGATTTTCGCAGACGGTCTGGATTCACCAATCGTTCATCAATCCCGTGACAACGATCCCAAAGTACCTGACCAAATTTCCCCAACTGTTTCACCAAAACAATGACGTCATATTTTTGTACATCAGAACAGGTTTCCAGCCCCATATTAGTCAGCCGTTGCACCATGACTTTGCCAACCCCCGGAATTTTCCCCAAAGGTAACACCTTAACAAAATCAGCCACTCGTTCAGGAGGAATGACATATTGCCCGTTTGGTTTATTAATATCAGAAGCGATTTTTGCCAAAAATTTCACCGGTGCAATACCGGCTGATGCCGTCAATTGCAATTCATCAAAAATGGATTTACGGATCTCCTGTGCGATAAGCGTGGCAGATCCATAACAATGATGGCTATCAGTAACATCCAGATAAGCTTCATCTAACGACAGAGGCTCTATCCACTCAGTATAACGAGAAAATATCTGACGAATATGCTGGGAAACTTCCCTATACAGCGCCATACGCCCCGGAAGAACTTTAAGCTGAGGACAGAGTTTCAGCGCCATTGCAGTAGACATTGCACTACGTACCCCAAAACGACGGGCAGGATAATTAGCTGTACTAATAACACCCCGCTTGTCTGCGCTGCCGCCCACCGCAATGGGAATATGACGAAGTGACGGATCATCTCGCATTTCAATAGCTGCGTAGAAGCAATCCATATCAATATGAATAATCTTTCGCATTCTGCTTTAGCCTATCAACAATGACTGTATAAACATACATAAAAATAGACTCAAGAGCAATCTGGTAACAACATCAGAACCACTGTTAAAAGATACTTCTAGCTCAGATTTGAAAATATCTTGATCAACAAAATAATTAATTAATACCGTTATTAATTTTTTACTGCCCGATTCCTTGCGTTAAGTGACCTATCCTGTAAGTGCAACTTTTCTATTTAACGACATTCCAGGATGGTTATGACAATGAAAAATAGCGGGAAACCACAAAAAACCTTAGCTACAGCGACGACACAGCCCATTAATCGCACTCTTCATTATGCTTTATCAAGCATAATTATGCTGAGTACTGGCCTGCCAGGTTATCTGGCTGCACAGGAAAATGGCGATCAAAAAACAAGAGAAAAATCGGAAAAACCAGAGAAAGTCATCACACTTTCTACACTTTCTGTTATTGGCGGATTGAATAACAGCGTCAGTGCCGGAAGCTCAGTATTGAAAAAAGAGGATATTGAACGTACCCAGGCAGATAATATCGCCGAGCTGCTCGATCAACTCCCCGGCGTTGCTATGTCAGGATCGCCTCGTCCAGGCGGCCAAACTCTGAATATCTGGGGAATGGGCGACACAGAAGACGTCAAAGTCACCTTGGATGACGCCCCGAAAGGCTTCGAGAAATATCGCCAAGGCTCTATCTTTATTGAGCCCGAATTAATCAAACGAGTCGATGTCGATAAAGGCCCACATAATCTACTGGATGGTAATGGCGGATTTGGCGGAACAGTTAAAGTTGTCACCAAAGATGCCAGTGATTTATTACGGCCGGGAGAGGATTTTGGTGGATTGCTGAAATACAGTTATCACACCAATGATCGCCAAAATATTTATAGCAGCGCAGTCTATGGCCGGACAATAGAAGGTTTCGCTGACGGCCTGTTATATATGAGTAAACGAGATGGCGGCAATATTAAACGACCAGATGGCACCCGCTTTGTTTTCTCTAAAAGCGATCAAGCATCGTATTTATTGAAAACGAATTTTTACCTGAACGATGCTAATACATTGACACTTTCCGCTATGCGTTCTGATTCTGATGGTTGGCAGCCGTGGGCAGCAAAACGCGATAAAATAAATATACCTTCCGAATACGATATTAACAAATATGGTTGGGATGAAGCTTGGCGTCGTAAGCTGGTTTATCGTGATCAAACAGATCAAAACTACACCGCTAAATGGAACCTTGCACCGGAAGATAATCCATTACTTAATCTGACAGCAACTTATGCTTATTCCAAAACAGAGCAACATGACAAACGCCCAAAGGATTTAACAAATTCATATTTTGCCTCTCTGGGAAATGAAAGCTGGATTAACTACGTAGATAATCTGGCGGATATAAATAATGAGAGTGTCTTTAACACTGGGGCAGTAGAACATTCATTACTCGTTGGAGCTCGTTGGCATAAAAACCAACGCAACACCCTTATGAACGACAAAACCAAAAATAAGGAACCTGATTATAATTATGGTTATTTCCAACCAAACTATATGCCATCAGGAGAACAAACAACCCACAGTTTTTATTTACAAGACGCAATGACTATTGGCAGCGTAACCGTAACACCGGGTATTCGTTATGACCATATCAAAAATACCGGTAAGAAAAATATTGCATCTATTTATAATAATCAATCTCCAGAAGTAGGCCACGATTACAGCAGTGTTACCTATACTGGCTGGTCTCCTCATTTAGGCGTCATATGGAAAGCAACACAAAATCTGTCACTATTTTCTGATTTCAGCCGTACATGGCGTGCTCCAGTGGTAGATGAACAATATGAATTACAACGAGCAGGTACAACCATTTCTGCCACCAGCCGTAATCTGGATGTAGAAAGAATAACCGGCTTAAGATTCGGTGCAATTCTGGATTTCAACAACTTGTTGACCGATCAGGATAATTTACAAATCCGAACAACGCTATTCCGTAACCGAGGAAAGAATGAAATATTTGTTCGTCATGGTAGTGTACTGTGCGAAGCACAAGCTAATGGCGCTCCTATATCAGCTTGTAAGAAACCGATATCCGTTTATGGTAATTTTCCTGGATATACCATCCAAGGGCTAGAAATCGAAACCTTCTATAATAGTAGCTACTTATTTGGCAAACTCTCTTTCTCAACAATGCGTGGGCAAAGAGACGCATCTCCAGTTAATCCGTGGTGGGGAAGTAAAACTTGGATTGCTGAAGTTCCACCAACTTCCGCTCACGCCATGTTAGGTGTAAAAATCCCTCAATGGCAAATGGCGATGGGATGGACTGGTGATTTTATCCGTAAACAAGACCGCTCACCCACAGATAGCGATCCAAGAGCAGGTTACTGGGCATTACCAAAAAGCAAAGGTTATGCACTACACGGCTTATTCGCCAGTTGGCAACCCAATTTCTGGCAAGGTCTTGAAGCGCGTGTCACGGTAAATAACCTGTTTAATCGGGATTATCACCCATACCTCGGTGAATCGGTTTCCGGGATTGGACGTAATATTAAATTCAGTATCTCCCAGAAGTTCTGATCTCCCACCTGATAGTTCCCTCGGCTTGAGGGAACTCAGACTGCTAACCATTCAGCTCTCTAGGTTTCTTTCTCACCCTGACGCTGAAATATCGCAACTGACTGTTCTTCTAAAAAATCACACTTATTTAGTTGAATTAATTATTAACTTTATTTAATAATCATAATTACCTTGATTGATAAAATAGTCATTTCTTTATTGAAAAATGTATGTTGTCGTCAGAATGGACACCTGTTAAATTAAGACTCTTGTTATTTTATCGTATGGTTCATCTTATTTAGGTTTTTTAAGTCACATGATTTAACCATTCTTTTAACATACTTATTTATATGAATTTTTTCTTAATTTATATCTTATAGCAAGAAATGTTAATTGATATCTCCATGTGTACACCGTCAGAATTATTATTTTTTTCCGCCGACAAAAAAACACACTTCATAAATTCCACAGAAATCAATGCCTATTTTTCTGGTGCTTGAACTTACTATCTTTATCAAATATCATTAGATATATTTTACTATGCCGCGAAAATAGAATATGACGGAACGTATTTATCTGTCCAGTCAGGTACTAACTGGTGATATTGAGGTAATTGATTGTATGCCTCGCGATGATGGTCGTTATGCCGTATGGCTGAAATCTACTATGTTTCACCCTCAAGGTGGTGGTCAGCCTAGCGATATAGGCTGGATCAATGAAGTGGAGGTCGTTCACGTTTCTATGGAAGACGGCGAAATCGTTCATCTAACCATAGAGCCAGTAGCACCGGGAAGCGCTTTTGCCCGTGTTGACGGTGAACGTCGCCAATTACATTCGCGGCTGCATTCTGCCGGACATCTTATTGGGCATGTGGTTGAGCTTGCGATGTGGCGCCCAATTAAAGCTCACCACTGGCCGGGTGAAGGGAGAATAGTATTCAAGCCGGGAGTGGATGCTCAAAGTGTATCGGCAGAGTATATACAGATGATCTGTGAGAACTATATTACAAAGGATTTACCGTGCAGAGTGACTTTGAGAGACGATGGACTCCGAGAAGTCAGCTTCGGTCATTTTACGCCTTACCTCTGCGGTGGTACCCATGTGACATCGCTAGGGCAACTGGGAGGCATCAGAGTACAGGAGGTACAGATAAAGAAGGGTAATCTAATAGTTCATTATGATGTGGTTTGATGGCTAACCACATTGTTTCAGCGCATTATAGGTAACGATAAGGAGCAAGGATAATATGATTATAGAAACTGATCGTCTTGATGCTACTTATATAGAAAAACTTGCTGATCAGGAAGTTTTGGCCATTCGAGTAAAGCAATTTGTTCCTAGTGTTTTAGCGACGCAACTGGGTAAAAAAATACTGGGGCATGGATTTGATAAATATTTGAATGCACCGAGCATAGGACGGATTGGAATGGCATTTTATGAAGCAGAAAATGAACCACCTCGTGTAGCTGATTATTTTGAAAGTGTGTTTAAAAACATCAATGACTTGCGGCAACGCTGTTCGCCTTATCTATCTCCGATGGATCTGCTGAGGTGTACTCTGGATGAGATTTGGTCTGCTGGCGCTCAACTAGAAACACTTTATGGAAAGAAAATGTATGTGGGGTTGTCGAGGGTGATTAGACCTGGGGTTACCTTTCTTGCTGATCACGACATTTTTGCTAAGGATGCCCCAGATAGTTTCAGAGCTAAGAGTCTACAAGCACAGTTTGCGGCTAATATTTATCTTGCTATGCCCAGTGAAGGCGGCGCCTTACAGATCTGGAAAGATAAACTTTCTCCCGAAGAGTTTGATTCTATGCGTGGTAACAGTTATGGCATTGAGCCTTCCTTGCTTGGTAAACCAGCACTGGAGATCCAACCGGGTGTGGGTGATCTTTTGATCTTTAACTCCCAATGTATGCACGCCGTGACTGCTGGCGTAGACGATCTACGTTTGAGCTTGTCATGTTTTATTGGTTACCGCGGAGCGGCAAACCCGCTGTCATTCTGGAGTTAATATGTTGTATAACTATTGGGGGGAATTTCTAGGACTGGCGGTGATTCATTTTCTGGCAGTGGTAGCACCGGGACCAGATTTCGCGGTTACCATACGACAAAGTGTGAGGTTTGGTCGCTGGGCTGGGATGTGTACGGCAGTGGGTATCGGAGCGGGAATATCAGTACATGTCATCTATACACTCGTGGGGGTTAGCGCGTTGATGCATACCACTCCGTGGTTAATGGAATTAGCAAAACTTATTGGGGGAACTTACATCATATGGCTCGGTATCAAATTTATCAGGAGTAAACCTACCGATTTGGCTGTCTTAGAGAGTGAAGGAATTGTTCAAACTTCACAGAGTAGCTGGAAAGCATTTCTGATGGGGTTTATGACAAACGCCCTTAATCCTAAGGCGACGTTGTTCTTTTTGGCAGTTTTCACGACGGTGGTGAGTAGCAATACACCTATCCCGATACAAATATTTTATGGGGTGTGGATGTGTATGGTCAATGCGGTATGGTTTGTATTAGTCAGTGTTATTTTTTCTAATATATTGATTCGTAATAAATTTATACGAAAAGGGTATTGGTTCGAGCGGGTGATGGGACTGGTGCTGATCGGATTTGCTATTCGGTTATTATTTATGTCTGTTTGAATTTCTCCAAAATAGGGATTGGCAACGAACGTCCCAATACTGATATACAACTTGTTAGTAATAGGCGAAATGATTACTGTAATCAGCATAAAAAGATATATACCCTATGGATTTCAAGATGCAACGCGACAGCAAGGGAGTGAATCTCCGGGAGCATAACGAACTATGTAACCGGGGTGAGCAAGTGCAACCAACAAAGAGGCAACTTGAAAGATAACGGGTATATTTACGATTTTATGTAATTGCCATTCCACTTTAAAGGTGGTTGCTTAGGCGGCCACCAGATTAAATTATAAAGCAATATTGCCGACTAGATGATCAATCGATTTCCTTCTAAAGAAAAATTGCTGATAGCTGTTGTTAGACAGGAATATATGAAAATGCTTTATTGCACCAACGATAGTAAAAATCTGGCAGATTAATCAGCCAGAAAGGTTATAACGGTTAAACGGGTATTTAAACATTTAAATAAAACCGTAGAAAAACAACGTTATTGGAATGATTAAATCAGTGTAAAACAAATTTAAATCCGTTTATTTAAGGTGTTGATTTTGCATGATTTAATCGGTTTGTAAAAAAATTTATCCCCCTATTAAAAACGTTATTAAAGTCGGTTCCTTTGGGATAATAAATTTCCTGATTAACCTATTAATATTCTTATTTGATTTTCTTCGGGATATATAATCATTAACAAAACCAATTTTTTCTTATTTTTCACTTATAGCTTTATGATAGGTAGGTTTTAAACTGTTATTAAAAGTCATTATTTTAACCGTTGTTTTTACCACCTTTAATGGCTGATTTTTATTAATTTTAATCATCATGGTATACCGTGTTTTACATTTCACAAACGTTAATCATACCCGCATTTTATCTTTACTGATTCTGCTTTACCAGCAATCCTGAGTAGTTTTTACCTGATGATATAAAGATACTCTTTTATGTTTTTTCGGATAATATTCTTTTTCTCGCTGATTTCTTTTCAATTTTCTGTTAATGGTTAATGGATTTCGATTAAATTTGATTAACGTATTTTTAAAAAACTGCACTTATAGTTAAATCCGTCTTTTATATAAAATCTTTAATATTTCTGTTTTTTTCTTTTAAATGGTTATAGCCAGTTAGGTAAAAATAAGCGGAGGATAGCATTGCCGATAAATGAATTAAATATGGATGTGAATAGGTCGTTAAAGGGAAATGCAGGTAAAAAGATAAAATGAATACTTTTAAAAGGGTGATATCGAGTAAAACGATTTTTATTCCGATAGTTTTCTTATTTTTTAATTAAAAATTCATTTAATGAATGGTTTTCATTGAACTATTTTTGTAAATATAATCGTTTTTCCATTTCCTGCCTTATATTTAAATTTTCCTATTTTCATTAAATTGATACTCGGATTTTCTCGTTTTTCCTTTTTCCTTTTTCCTTTTTCCTTTTTCCTTTATTTGATTTTTAGGCTTAAAACCAAAGAGGGTAATAGACATATTACTGATATGAAAATCAAAGCCCATTTCTTTAATCATTTTTAATACTGCTAAATGCTATTGTTATTTTTTCGCTATGCGGTTAACTCTGTTAAATGTTTTAATATAATCTCATTCAGTTGACTCACA
The DNA here is from genome assembly GCF_026153155.1 of Photorhabdus aballayi. NCBI lineage: Bacteria > Pseudomonadati > Pseudomonadota > Gammaproteobacteria > Enterobacterales > Morganellaceae > Photorhabdus > Photorhabdus aballayi. The sequence goes on from NZ_JAPFCD010000019.1 coordinate 37,729, forward strand.
TTGAAGCGCTAAATAACTTTCCAAAATGGTGCTATACCTTATCTACCAACAACCATATGTATAACAATGAGTTGAATAAAACCATGTGTAGCGGAATTATGAAACCTTATTTAGTTTTTGCCCAACTGGACGGAAATACTCGCCTGTATCGTGAATGATGAGGAAGCATACCAAATCAAAGCTGCGATCTCTAAGTTCCAGTCCGCGCTGGCGTACCGTGGCTATGCGCCACGGTAGATCATGAATAAAATCGGAAGGATCTGGGAAGATCTTTCCGGTTATTTATGAAGTCTAATTTACACTATTGAATAGCTTATATTCTTGCATTTTATATTTATTATTGCGTCTGTAAATATAATTTCATGCATTAAGAAATTATCACTTGATAATAATATTTCATCAATTAGCCAATCTCCATGAGAATAATCATCATCAGGCCACTCACATTTTTTCTTTTCAATAGAATAAGTAAATACATTAGAATAAAATAATTCTATAGTATTTTCATAGGCACCTAATAACGAGATATGAATATTGTTTACTCTAAAGTCCCCCAAACTCTCTTCTAAAATGGATAAATTTTTTATTCTAGAATCGTGAGGGCATCTCTTATCACTATGATCATAATGCCAACTTGCTCTCATAAATTGCAATGCTTCGTCAGGAATAAACTCACTCACATTATTCACATAATCAGGATAACCTGAACTATCCATTGTATATCCATCTTTATTCTCAATGAGTTTTATTATTTCCATAGTATCATTAACATCCCGCACGTCGGTTATTTCTGATTTTTTCAGAATATTCTTTAATAGATTTCCTGCTACCAGGAGTACCTTTCTGAGGAAGTTTTCCTATTTTTCTCAATTCATCAACAGAAATACCGTTTAATGTATCAGAAACATTTTTAGGAACTTTAACCTCATTCGCGATAGTTCCATGCTTATTAAAGAAACCATCAGGCCCATATATACCAACCTCTTTTCCGCTTGGAGCATATACATGAATTTCAAATGAAGTTCCACTACCAACATTAAATCTATCTATTCGTCCTTTGTAGCCGTCAGGCAAAGATAATGGTGCTTTAGGGGCCAACCCCCAAGGGTCGATCCACATCATCGGATTGGGGGCATATTGATATAAGTTCAGGCCCCCATTCAGCCCTAGCGGGTCTTCGGCACTATCCCGACACCATCATACAGGTTAGCGGACTTTTCCCCCTGATTTAGCAGCCTTTTTCTCCGCCGTTTTTTCCCACCCTGTTAAAGAGCATGCCAACTCGCCCCGACGGGCATTTTGCCGATTTTAGCTCACTTTTTCCCCGATGTCAGTGCCGGGTTTCAGCCCCGTTTTCCTGCCGGAACCGGGTGTTATCGGGAACCCGCGACGGCGGGGCACATACCAAATCAAAGATGCCATCGGGAAGCTCCAGTCAGCGCTGGCTTATCGTGGCTATGCGCCACGGTAGATCATAAGCAAACCGGAAGATCGCGGAGATCTTCCGTCTTTTATATTATCGTAGCGGTACTGGTAAACGACTGGTTAATGGCCTTAATTGCTCCCTGTCATCCCACAGTCCCGGAAATACTTCGAATTTCAGGTCGTCACGGTTAATTCCGGTATCAAAATAGCGGCACAAACGTTCTCTTAGCGATTCATGTCCCCACATATTGGTTAGTTCATATTTTTCAATGAGTTCCCGATCTTCTGGTAACGAAAGATCTTCTTTAATAATAGGAGCCTAGGTAACACTTATATTACCATCTGGACCAAGATCAATTAATTTACCGCCCATAAATAAAAAGTCCCCTTTTTTTCCAAGATAACTCCCTACATCCATAGAACTATAAGGCTTTATCCAATATGGTTCATAAGGTTTACTACTTAAGATAACGGATTTATCTTTTATTTTTTCTTGTACTAGATACTTATTAATGACATTACCAACAAACACACGAAATAAAGGAGTGATATCATTTAAATCAACATCTTTCCATATACCATCCATGTTACAGATATTATAAAATCTCATTGCTGGACTGGTCAGCATTTGCCCTATGGTATACAAGTTATCCCGTAATTTAATATTAACCAGATCACCCGATTTCCAGACAATTCGTTTCACCATTTGATCAACACAGCCGTCAGCAACGGCCGCCTCCTTTGCCGTTGTGTTTAAAAGAACCGGAATATCGCAAGGATCTTCCAAATATTCTATAAGCCTTGAATTAGCTTCATGCCTTTATCTTCAGTTTGAGAGAGTATCTGTTTAAAAAATTCTTCGAAAGAGTGAGATACTTTATAAAGGTTCCCACATTCATCTACTTCACTAAAAGCAATATCTTGCACATCATCTTCAACATGTAAGTGAGTTCTATCCCAATAATATACACCCTCATGCTTTCCTTCGGTTACTAATATATAAAAATTACCTCCAGGATCTGTACCAATGATAAAAGAATTTTTTATGAATAATAATTCATCCAAATAATCATTATTCATTTCAATTAAGTTGAAATTTTTATTTTCTATATTGATACCAAACAAAGAATCAAAAGCAATCTCACCATCATCAACGCCGTGGTATGTAAGATTACACGCATCCGGATCTTCAACATAAAATCCGTTATATTTCTTCAAGAAAGCACGGTAACTTTCAGGAAGAATTATTGAATAATGCTGCTCAATAGATAAAATTTCGCTGTTATCTATATTAATACCATGATTTATTGGCATAAATTTACTCCAATACTATTCTTCAACATTTTTTTCTTAGTGTTGATGCGCCACCACGGTGAGTAAAGGTACCATGTACTTTTCTAGACACTTCTTGCATTGTTTTTCCATTTTCATGATGATGCCAAGTATTTGAACCATAATCGGCTTTTCCTTTTGGCGCTAACCTGTCAGCTTTTGCAAAATCACCATCCCCATATTTATGGTGATTTCCTTTCAGATCAGGAACATCTACACGTTGTCTTTCATATGGAGAGAAGTCAGGGTAACCACTAGGATAACGAACAACATTACCCGACGCATCTTTATAAACCCAAGTTTGGGTATCTATTTCTTGCCAGACTGTTCCCCCCTTATTACTCCACTTAACCATATCAGGAGAATTTAGCGGTTTTCCAGTTAATCCCCAAGGGTCGATCCACGTCATCGGATTGGGCGCATACTGATATAAGTTCAGGCCCCCTGCCAACCCAATCGGATCAGGCGTTATAAACCGGCCAATTTCCGGCGCATAATACCTGAACGTATTAAAATGCAGCCCCGTCTCTTTGTCAAAATATTGACCGGCATAACGCAGGTTTTGCCTGAAATTATAGCTTGTCGATGACAGGGCCGGATCGGTGAAGTAAGCCAGCGGCGGGCCATCCAGTTCACCAAAAATGTGATATTTTCCCGCCCACGCAATTTTCCCGTCCTCGTCCGTGACTTCCAGCGGCGCACCGTTGATATCGGTGTGGTACCAGAAGTAATTGTGCCTGGCTCCCCGTGTGACGATGCTGGCCAGCGGGGTGTAGCTGTCATGGGATTCATAGCAGTAGGTCTGAGTTTCGCCACTTTTCGTGTCACGCTCCTGCAACAGCCGCAGACCATGCCAGACAAAATCAGTTTGTTCATAACGCGCCAGTCCATCAATCCCGATTTTTACCCCCTTGCGGATACGCCGCCCAAGGGCATCATAGTGATAACGTGCCGTTGTGTTGCCGATTTTCGCCACCGTCAGGCGGTTGTCGCCATCATAGCAGTAATCCTGGGTTCCCCGGCGGGTAATATTGCCGTGCGGGTCGTGCTCATAGCGCCATTCCCGCCAGTAGCTCAGACGGTCGCCCTGCGGCGTCACCGCTTTAGGGACCCCCTGCTCTTCCGCCTCCTGTTCCAATATCGACTGCGGTTGATCCAGCAGGTTATCCGCCCGGTCATACCACAACATATCCTCATAAGCGCAGCCCTGACGCGTCACTTTTTTCAGGCGACTTTCAGAGTCATAAAGATAGTCAACTATGCCCCGGTAATGATCTTCCATCATCTGCAATTCGTCCTGAGGGCCGTAGACCCACGCCCGCCACGGCTTGCCCTCACTGAGATAGGGCTGGGGCTCGGCATCGGCCTGTTTCAGCGGCAGGCTGTACTGGTGGATACAGCGCCCCAGCGGATCATAATCGCGCAGCTGGAACAGTTTGCCCTGCGTGCGGCGGGTTTCACGATGCAGCCGGTCACGCTCAAATTCAGTAAGGAGTGTCTGTTCATGCCGGATCGCACTCAGGTGACCGGAGCCGTAGTAGAGCCAGCTTAAGGTGCCGCCCTGCGGCAGCGTGAGGGCGGTCAGGTTATCCAGTTCGTCATAGCTGAACTGGAGGACGTCGTCGCCGTTCTGCTCGCGAATAACCCGCCCCAATACGTCATAGTCAAAACGCACGGTGTTGGGCTCTATTCCCAGTGGTTTGCCGTTGTCGTTCGGTTCACGGCTAGCCTCCAGCAGCCTGCCCATGCTGTCCCACCGGTACTGGTAAGTGTCTGTGTAAGTTTCCCGCTGGATCAGCCGACCGGCCGCATCATAATGCTGGTGTACCTGCCGTTCCGGGTACTGGAACACACGGTCGCCCATGCGCCGTTCGGTGCTTAATAAGCCCGCCGCGTTGTATTCGTACCGGATGAGGGTGTCGTCAGGACGGATTTCTTCGATTAAGCGCCCTTCGGCATCACGGTTCAGCCGATAGCGGTCATCGTTGGCGTTGTCGAGCTGTATCAGATGGCCCTCGGGACTGTACTGATAGCGAATTTGACGTTGTAAACGGTCCGTCGCACAGACCACCTGACCTAATGCATTGTATTCCCAGGCGCGGGGCGCATTCTCATTGCGCTGGTGATGGGTTAGCTGACCCGCGCTGTCCCATGCCAGGTGTTCTGTGGAATCGTCAGGATAGGTGATGAGGATTAACTGGCCGCTATCGTTATAGTCATAACGGGTCGTTTCCATCAGCGCGTTGGTAAAGCGGCTCAGTCGGTTCTCATCGTCGTAACGCCATGTGCTGCTTTGCCCGGAACAGTCGGTGTGGCGCGTCAACTGCCCCTGACCATTCCACGTAAAATGGCTTTCCCCGCCTTTGGCATCAGTCACTTTGTAGGGACGCGCCGTATTATCAAAGACGTAGTGATAACGGGTAGTTTGCTTCAGCGGCGAGGTTTCACTGATCAGCCGCCCAAATTCATCGTAAGCCAGCGCCGTCTCGGTACCATCCGGCCAGAAGATAACAGTGAGCCGGTCGGTATCATTCTGGTACTGCCAGCCGGTCTGGTTGCCGTTGGCATCGGTGAAACTCAGCTGACGGCCGTGCTTGTCCCATTCACTCAGACGGGTGTGCCCATCCGCATCTTTGTAGCCGTTCGGCAGGTCAAATTCATCCCACAGGATATGGTGCTCCGTGCCGTTGCGGTCGAGGCAGTGGATGATGTGGCGCGCGTCGTTGAGATGCCAAACCGTGCGGGTGCCGTCGTGCCAGTGCGCCGTGCGGGTGAGGTTCTCATCGTCGTATTCCAGCCGGTAGCCCGCACCCTCGCTGGTTTGCTGGGCAATGACCCGCCACAGCCCTTCGGCTGTCTGTGCCCACTGGTAATCACAGCGCAACCCCCGCCTGTCCTGATGCCATGCCATCACGCCCTGTTTCGTCCAGCCGAACTGACGCTGGAGAAGGTCATTGCGATGGCTGACCCCCGTCAGTTGGGCGTGCTCATTATAATGGTAACGGCAAAGCTGAATACGATGGCCGTCGTGCAGTTCGCGCCAGACGGCGGTAAGGCGGGAGACAGGTTGGTTATCGTTTTCCATCATTACGTAATCGCAGTGCAGGTTCAAACCGCCATGACCCGTGATGCTGACCATCCGGTTCTGCTCATTATAATGAAAACGCTGTTCGTTACCGACATTATTGCGGATGTGGCTCAGGCGGCTGAGGCCGTCATTATCAAAAGCCGTATAGTGATAAACTAATTCGCCTGCATCACGAATTTCCCATTTGCCCTCTTCCGTGTGTATCAGGTCGCTTTGAGCCTCAGGGCAAAAACAGCGATGACCTGCCGGCACGTCAGGAAAGGGCACGGTATCCCCGGCAGGGGAACGCCAGAGCAAGCCGCCTTCCACGCACATGAGATGGCTTTCCCAGAACAGGCTCCAGCCCCGACCCAGTACGCTGTCATACTGATAACGGCTCAGGTAACTACGCTGCCAGTAGAGCGGTAATTCAGCATCAAAAACGAAGTCCAGCTCATCCTCATCGTTCAGGAATTTCTGACCGGCCATGACTTCCACCGGGTTCGTCAGAATACCCGCGACAGGCGCAGCCACGGCCAGCGCCCCCAGCCGGCAGGCGATTTTGCGGATTTTAGCCGCGCCCGGTATCTTGTTAAACAGCGTCTGCAATGCGCCGGGGCCTTTGGCTGCCGCGCCGCCGAAACTGATTAACCCGGCTGCAAACATGGTTAAATCGGAAACGGTATACGCCCATTGGGGGATTTCCGGCACAATCTTTGCTGTCTGCGCCGTCCCGCCGCCGATGAAGACATTCGACGAACCGGTCATGACCGCTGCATCACAGACCGTTTTGTCTCCGACCCGCACCGCAGGATAGCCATTGATGAAAACGGAAGCAGAGCCTTCTGCCATCTGGCGCAGGCCATTCTCTTTACTGCACTCTACTTGGCTGCGTGTCGCGATAGCAGCGGGTTGGTTGTTGATAAAGACATTGGGGGAGCCTCGCGTGATTTCCCCGCAGGGACTTCGCGACGAGGCCCCCTTAGAGACGCAGGCGTCACGCGCCATGTCGCCTAAATATCCCGCCGCCATGCCCACCACAACGGCGGCGCCAATCAGCAAAACGCCTACCCCGAGACAGGATGTAGCTAATCCGGCGATAAAGAGAGCCCCCGACAGAATTCCCCCGGCAGCGGAAATTAATGAACCGATGACGGTGCCCGCAACCAATCCCGCCATGACGCTGGAATGGCCTATCGTGTCCCCAACTCGCGCGGCTTCTGGCATAACGTCTCCGCCCTAGAATTGGAAACTTTTCAGGCAGTCATCCAGCCACTGCCGTTGAGCATCGGTGAACGCCTGCTGGGATGACAGGGTGAAAATCAGCGCTTTTTTCTCATTCAGCAGAAATACCGCCTGATATTGATAAACTTGCTGCCCCTTTTTGGGCCGATAACGGGAAAGCAGCGCCATGCCTTGCAGCCGGTTATCGCCCAGCGTTGCGGGTTTTTCTTCCAATAATTGCCAGTTGCGCAGACCATTTTTCAGCAGATCTTTTTGACGGGTGAGGTAACTGGGGAGATCTTCGCCTTCAACCAGCTTATCACGCGCGATATTTAGCGCGGGCGCATCGGGCGCGATGAGGATGTTTACCGTCTGTTCCTGATAGCCTGCGGGTAACAGAATGCTGCCTTCAGTGAACCGACAACGTGCTTGATTGTCCATCTTTCTTTTGTCTTATATAGGAATGCCGAACATAGCAACAACATTGATAATCCTGATTAAACAGATTCAGGGGGTACTCCCTGCTCTGTCATCAATAAATTTATACAATCAATAATACTGTCCGTTTAATATTCAGACAAAAAGATATAACAAAAAATCGGCTATGTCTTGATTGTTAGGTGAATTAATACCCAATTAATTTAATTAAATGCGATACGAATCACAAAACAATGCCAATAATCGTGCTGAAAATTCGTCTTAATGAGCTAAATCACTACAATTTTATTCAATAAATTTACCTTGCCCGGTTTATAGACCTTGCATTAATCACCAGAGAAGTTTAACTCTGCATTTTTTATGATATTGAAAAAAATTATCTCTGTTTAAGGATAGTCAGTTCAGAGGCACACAGATTCAAACTCATTTTTTTGGGTTGGAATGTGTAGACAATCAAATTTGAATAGCAACTAAAACCGGAACCCTTTGGTTTTTCATCAATTGCTGGCGAACCCGTTCTGTTGATCTAACGTCTTCTCCAGTACATAACTCATACCCGGACGGCTATCTGCTTCCACAATGGCATTTAGATTTAAAACCAGAAAGAGTAAAGGATATGCTAATGGTATTAAATCAAAGCCCATTTCTTTAATAGTTTTTAATACTGTTAAATATTTTTATCCTTTTTTGCTGCTAATCAGGTTTAATCAAAAGACTTATCAGCTTTTTTTAACAATTATCTTTGATTTTTCGAAAGCCTCTTGTGATCATGCAAAAATGTAAAATCTTTTTTGAGAAAACTTTTTAATGCGGCTAATCCTGTTAAATGTTTTTATATAATATTCCTGTTATTTGGTTAACCCAGTTATTCTGTCACCTTATTAATCAATTTAAAACCCATTTTTCCTAGTGTTTTCTCTTTCAATGCCAGTATAACATCAAGTTTTTTACCCGCTTTAAAAAAGCTTTAATCATTGATTTTCACCTTTAATAATTAAAGTTTTATCTGTTTTTTCATCGCAAACTTACGCTTTTTTCCCGATTTTAAAACCACGTTGACAGCTAAAAAATGGCTTTCCTTAACACTTGTTTTATCATTGATGAAAACTCAGCAGTGATAATCGAAACGCTAAAAGTCAGTAATCTAAGAACCTCACGTGATGACAATCACTTGACAGCCAATGCTTACATTCAAATAATAATCATTATCATTTTCACGAGTTATTGGAAATCATCATGGCAATCCAGAAAGCCATATCTGAAATTGATAGTTTTGCGCAACAATTTTACGTTGAACATCATGACTGGTTATACAACTGGTTACGCCATAAAGTCTCCTGTCCCTGCCAAGCTGAAGATCTCACTCAGGACACTTTCCTGAACGTTCTATCAAGTTCAAATTTGTCAGACATCCGCCAACCACGGCCTTTTCTGGCGACCGTGGCCCGATGTTTGGTTGCCAACTATTACCGTCGAAGAAAGACCGAAGAGAGCTATTTGGAATATATAAACTCCACACCAGAAATGACCATGCCTTCTGCTGAAAACAGAATCGCCACATTTGAGCAGCTTAAAGAACTTGATATCACTCTGGATAAATTGCCAATCCAGGTAAAAAGCGCTTTTTTGCTGGCACAGCTACAAGGCCTGCGTTATAGCGAAATAGCTGCTCAACTTCAGGTTTCTTCCAGTTCAGTAAAACAGTATTTGCAACGAGCACATAACAAATGTAAAAAAATTCAAATTCTCACTTAAAATTCAAAAAACCGTGTTACATTCAAAATTGATTTCATTAAGAAATCATTAATAAAGTTAATTACTTTAACTTAACTATAATTAGATTTTATGGAGAAAACGATGCGACACGGAATTACTGCTGCAATCCTACTTTGCTGCTCTGCCAGCGCTTTCGCAACCACACCACAAATTATCGCTCATCGTGCTGGTACAGGTGATGCGCCTGAAAATACCGAGTACGCAATTTCTAACTCCCTGGAGAATAAAGCAGATGCTATTTGGATCACTGTTCAATTTTCAAAGGATGGTATTCCAGTACTCTATCGTCCATCAGACCTAAATAGCTTGACCAATAAAAGTGGACTCGTCTCTGCTTATAAAGCAAGTCAGTTGGCTAAATTTGATGCCGGTTACAAATTTGGCTCTGATGGTCATCATCCATTCCGTAATAAAGGATTAGGTATTCCAACATTAGAACAAGTCTTAAAAAAATACCCAGATACTTTCTTCTATATTGATCTGAAATCACCGAATGCAGATCCAGCACAGCAAGCCAAAGCACTAGAAAAAGTACTGACCAAACAAAAAGCGCTTGCCCGTACCCGTTTCTATTCCACTAACGAGACTTACCTTAACGCATTACCAGCAACAATTCAGCGTTTTGAAAGCCGTGACAAAACCCGCACCATGCTGGCAAATATTACAATGGCTCATCAATGTGATATCCCTGCAAATACCGATACCGCTCGCTGGTATGGTTTGGAAATGCGCCGTAACGTAGAAGTTGTTGAAAAATATACTCTTGGTGAAGCACGTTCTAAGTCAGTATTATCATGGGATAAAGAAGCAATGGAATGTTTCCGTGCTAAGGGTGGCGCGAATATCATTCTCTTTGGCATTAAAACTGAAGAAGATTTCAAACAAGCTAAAGAGCTTGGCGCCGATGGTGTGCTGGTGGATTCTCCCAAACTGTTCAGTACCTTTAAAACAAAATAAGCATTGGGGGTTCTCAGAAAGAAACTTCTCCAGTCACTATTTTGTAGGAACATTTTTTCCTATCAGACAAAACCCTATATAAGCGGAACCCGCAATTTTTTGCGGGTTTTTGCTGCTGAGGTGTCTTTTCTAAACTCAAGATAAGATTTTTAATAATCAATCCCCAATTTCTTTAAGCGTGAGATCAATGTCGTTGGGTTCATTCCCAATAAGTTTGCTGCACCGTCATCACCAAAAATTTTCCTTTTGCATTGTTTAACGGCAAGAGAGAAATTTTTAATTTCCAACTCTTTCAGTTGTTGCATGGTCAGCACGTCTTCAATCTGTTGAAGTTTATTGTGAATATTCTGATACGTAGTTTCATTTTGCTGTTGATCTTGCTCTAGCAAATATTTAAAAGAAACCGTGCCTTGTTTCGCTATAATTAGTGCGCGTTCAATGACGTTTTGCAATTCACGAATATTGCCAGGCCAGTCATATTGCTGTAATTCTAAAATATGCTTTCGTGAAAATGGTAGATAATTAATTTTACGCTTGTCACAAATCAACTTAGTAAAATTCCTAACCAAAAGTGGGATATCTTCTTTACGGTCACGTAAAGCCGGTGAGTAAATCGGGAATACATTTAAACGAAAATACAAGTCTTCACGAAAGCGCTTGTGTTTAACTTCTTCTTTTAAATTACGATTGGTAGCAGCAATAATCCGCACATTCACATGTCGCGTTTTTTCTTCTCCAACCCGCTCAAAGGTTCCTTCCTGCAATACACGCAGCAATTTACTTTGTAGCTCGATAGGAATTTCGCCAATTTCATCTAAAAACAATGTACCTTGGTCTGCCAATTCAAAACGTCCGGCACGGTCACGTACAGCCCCAGTAAATGCACCTTTGACATGTCCGAAAAATTCACTTTCAAACAATTCCGAAGGAATAGCGGCACAGTTGACCCGAATAAGTGGTTGCTGTTTACGGTGACTAGATTGGTGAATAGCACGGGCAATCAGTTCTTTGCCTGTACCTGATTCACCATAAATCATCACATTGGCATCGGTTGGAGCGACCACCTTGATTTTTTCAATAATCTGTAAAATGGATTCACTACTGCCAATAATTTCGTGGTATTGATTTTCTTGTAAAATTTCTTCTTGCAGATATTCATTTTGCTGTTCCAGTCGGCTTTTTAAATCTTGCAGTTCTTCAAGGGCATGGGTTAGTTGTTTTTCGGTATTTAGCCGCTCGGTAATATCACGGAACACCACTACCGCGCCAATAATTTCACCATCACGAATCACTGGGGTACTAGTAAATTCTACTGGAAAGCAACTGCCGTCACGGCGCCAAAAAATTTCCTGGATACCTTCATGCACAATACCGTCATGGACCGCTGCATAAATCGGGCACTCTTCTTCAGGATAGGGGTCGCCATTTTCATGGGTATGGTGATGAATCTTATGGATATTGTCACTCAATACATCTTCTGGTTGCAGCCCCAACATTTTAGCCCCAACAGGGTTAATAAAGGTACACAAACCTTGTTTGTTAATACTGTAAATGCCGTCGCCAACTGAACTCAGTAATAAATGCTTGCCTGTGTCGGAATCAATAAATAGCTCTTGTAAGGCTTGCGATTCTTTTAATTCTCTGAGGATAACTTTATCGGCATTTTTATTGAATTGGCGTAGTTCTAAATCTTTGATATCCACTAGCGACCATATCAGCAAGGTTTTGTTTTTATAGGGCAATGAAATGGAAGTAATATCCAACTGGATTCTTTCACCATTTTTATCAAAAACATACAGCTTATTGTTCCAGGCCCAACCTTTTACCAAAGCTTCTTCGGTAAATGCCATAAGGTATGGCAGTTGTTTGCAATGACCAAAAATAGAAGTCACCGTTTTTTGAATAATTTCATGACGTTCATATCGTAATAGTTGAGCAGCACTGATATTCACATCAATAAACTGGTTTTGGTGTGGGTCCAACACAATTAATGCCTGTGACGTGTGTTCAAACACCAATGGGCGAATCGAATCTTCAGAAACTACCCAGTCAGAAATAAAGTCAGTCGTATTCATACTATGAAGTTTCATAATTTAAGCTATGAAATTTCATAATACTACGAAAAATCCTAATTCCCTAGCAGTTCAATTTCTCTCCATGGAAAATGTTTTTATAAAAATTAAATTATACTTTTCAATATGATAGAAATTAACCTCCATTCCAAAATATAACTTGGCACAACTCTCGCAATAATTTCTCGCAAGAGTACAAACAAACTACATGTTGGTTCATTCCCAAATAACATTGAACTAGGAGTTGGTTATGCCAAAGATTGATATCGAACAATATAAAGACGGTGATTTTCTTGTTGATTACGAAGAAAAAGTGTTTGAGGACGTCAAAGCTCAGCCTGGGGAAAAAGCATTGGTGACTTTCCATACTGTTGCATTTGAAGGCTCAATTGGCCTGATCAATGTATTACAGGCAAAGCGTTTATTACGCAAAGGCTTTGAAACCAAAATTCTGCTTTACGGCCCAGGCGTGCAGTTGGGTGTACAACGAGGTTTTCCAACTTTAGGAGCGGAAGCTTTTCCGGGTCATTTAGCCGTCAACAATCAGTTGAAAGCCTTTATGGAAGAAGGCGGCGAAGTCTATGCCTGCCGTTTTGCGTTGCAAGCGTTGTATGGTCAAACCGAAAAAGCGCTTATTCCGGGAATTCGTCCCATTAATCCATTGGATGTGATGGATTTAAAGCTGCTGATGCGTCGCGACAATGCCTTGATCATTGATACCTGGACCGTCTAAGAAAACATAAACTATGAGGGGGATAAGGTTATGAACCGAATAATTAAAGCTGCCGCAGTGCAATGTAGCCCTGTGCTTTATAGTCAAGCCGCTACGGTAAAAAAAGTCTGTGACATTATTTTAGAGCTTGGAAAACAGGGAGTGCAATTTGCAGTCTTTCCTGAAACCGTCGTGCCTTATTACCCCTATTTTTCCTTTGTACAACCGCCATTTGCTATGGGTAAAGAACATTTAAAGCTGTTGAATGAATCGGTGGTTGTACCTTCCGAAGCAACCTTAGCGATTGGTCAAGCCTGTCTTGAAGCCGGCATGGTGGTATCGATTGGCATTAATGAACGTGCGGGCAGTACGATTTATAATGCGCAACTGTTATTTAATGCCGATGGTTCAATCATTCAGCATCGCCGCAAAATTACCCCCACTTACCATGAACGAATGGTGTGGGGACAAGGTGATGGCAGTGGTTTACGTGCCATTAATTCTGCTGTGGGGCGTATTGGTTCGTTGGCATGTTGGGAACATTACAACCCGTTGGCGCGTTTTGCCTTAATGGCAGATGGTGAGCAAATTCATGCCGCCATGTTTCCCGGTTCGTTAGTAGGACAAGTCTTTGCCGATCAAATCCGCGCAACCATTCAACACCATGCTTTAGAATCCGGCTGCTTTGTGATCAACGCCACCGCATGGCTGCATCCCGAACAGCAACAGCAAATTATGCAGGATACTGGCTGTGATATCGGTCCAATTTCAGGGGGATGTTTTGCCGCTATCGTTTCTCCCGAAGGCAAGCTGCTGGCTGAACCCATCACACAAGGTGAAGGTTATTGCATTGCTGATCTGGACTTTAATCTGATTGATAAACGCAAACGCATGATGGATTCGATTGGACACTACAGCCGACCTGAATTACTCAGCTTACTGATTGATCGTCGTCCAACACAGGTATTACACGAACTGAAAGTTGAAACATCAGCTCAAAGTCATCTCGAAAAGCTCTCAAAATTTAATGAAGAACATGCCGAAACCGTATTGATGTAAACCCAATCGATAGGGGGTTAAAGATGTCTGCAATACAACTATTAACCGGTTTGCAACTATTAACCGATTTGCAATGTAATGGTCTGAACTGGGAAGGCGATTTTGGCTTGTCCCGTAAAGGTGGCGCAGGGCCAAGCGATCATAAGGCGCTAAGCCTTGACGGGCAGACCATGATGATTCCTGTGCTGAACCTTGCAGCACAAGACTCGCCCTATACCGCAAAGCCTGAACCACACTCTGACAAGGTAATTGTTTTTAAAAACCGGATTCCGGTGGCAACCTTAACTGCACCTGCACGACCACGTTTTTACGATTTAAAAACCGCAGAAGGCATTGCCTACGAACAAATTGCGACCTTACATAGCCGTGATGTGTTGGCGACAACCGTGTTACAGCACTGCATTCGTATGAAGGACAAGGCAACTGCCTGCCAATTTTGCTCAATTGAGCAATCTTTAACAGAGGGTCGAACCCTGATCCGCAAACGCCCGGAACAATTGGCTGAGGTAGCGAAAGCGGCCGTTGAGCTAGATGGTGTCAAACAAATGGTGATCACTACAGGTACGCCAAATACGGGAGATCGTGGCGCTAAAATTTTATATGACTCCGTTAAAGCGATTAAAGCGCAAGTAGATTTACCGATACAGGTACAGTGCGAACCGCCTGACGATTTTGCATGGTTTCAACGTTTAAAAGATGCAGGAGCGGTATCGATTGGCATGCATCTTGAAGCGGTAAGCGAGCGTGTACGGCAGAAAATTATGCCGGGCAAAGCCGAAGTATCGTTGGAAAAATACTTTGCGGCATTTGAGGCAGCCGTTGCGGTGTTCGGTCGAGGACAGGTCAGTACCTACATTTTGGCAGGTTTGGGAGATACCGAACTGGAAATCGTGGAGATGACCGCCAAATTGACTGAAATTGGGGTATATCCATTTGTAGTACCGTTTGTGCCGATTCGAGGCACGCCATTAGAGCATCACCCTAAACCTGATCAAGCTTTTATGCAGTCGCTCTATCCGAAAATTGGACAGCAACTCAAACAACATGGTTTGAACTCGGAAAACACGCAAGCCGGCTGTGCCAAATGTGGCGCTTGCTCTTCACTGAAAGCGTATGAATAAGGAGAATGTGCTATGAAACTTTCTCACTATCCTTGGCTACTTGAGCCACATAAAGGGCTGAAACCATTTGTTAGCGATGACATTGCCATCAAAATCGTGTCGGAAGATTGGGAACGTCGCCAATATTATCGTCTGCGTGAAATGACCTTTCGCGACGAACAGAAAATCTTGCAACAAGATCGTGACGAATACGATGTTAAAGCATTAGGCATTGTCGCCATTGGGAAAATGTGTGGTGAGCATGACCGCGTGATTGGCGCAGTGCGGATTTTCCCTGATGGCGAACAGACGTGGTATGGCGGGCGTTTATGCGTAGAACCTTTATATCGACGTCGTCATACCATTGGTAAAGCATTAATCAACACAGCAGTATCGACCGCCAAGAAATTGGGATGCCGTACTTTTTTAGCCACCGTGCAAAGTCAAAATGAACACTATTTTCGAAGGTTGTGTTGGGATAGTTTGCATCAGTTGACCGTTGCCAACATCCCACATGTGCTGATGCAGGCACAGATTGAAAACTATCCTTTACCTCATGTCCCGATGCAAGCCTATATGCAAAAGGAGACACAATGATGAAACTCAATCAATTACTCGAAATGTTAAAACATACACCTGCTATGCAGTCTAAGCAGGCGATTGCTCGCAATATTTCAATCAACACAGTTTCAATCGACACAACTTGCCATGCTGATTCATTGGATAGCTTATATGCCTATCCAGGAGATGACACAGCGGCTGTACCGCTAAATGGTCAATATATATTGCATGCCTGTGAAGGCATGTTACCAAGCTTTGTTGCCAATCATCCTTATTTTGCCGGATGGTCAGCGGTCATGGCGAATATTAGTGATATTGCCGCAATGGGTGGTCGGGCATTGTCAGTGGTGAACAGTTTTTGGCATACCCATAGCGAACACGCCCAGTTGTTAATGCAAGGTATGCAAGATGCCTGTCGTGCTTATGGCGTGCTATTGGTCGGCGGACATACCAATCTTGGCGTGATTTATCAGCCCACTTTATCAGTTGCGATTCAAGGCATAGCGCGAAAACTGCTCTCAGTGTTGCATGTCAAACCACAACAAAAAATTCTGATCGCTTTAAATCTGAAAGGGCAATTCCACCCCAATACCACTTATTGGAAATGTTTTGAACGAGTGTCTGACCGCATTTTACAGTCACAAATTGCCTTGTTGCCGCAATTGGCGGAAGCAAATCTGGCTCATGCCGCTCGTGATATCAGCAATGCCGGTATCTTAGGCAGTCTATTGATGCTGCTCGAAGGTACGGCATCGGGGGCACATATCAACTTAGATGCTATTCCTAAACCTGAGAATGTGGACTGGTTTAAATGGCTACAAATCTTCCCCAGTTTTGGTTTTTTACTGACGGCAGAGGCAAATGAATGTGAAGAAATTATCGAACTGTTTCACCGTCAGGGCATTGCCTGCGCAGTGATTGGTGAAACCAATGCCAGTGGTGTGGTTGCCGTGCAACAGCAACAGCAACAGCAACAGCAATATGGAATATTTTGGGATTTTAACCGCCAAGTATTTACCGGTTTTTGTTATGCCGATGCGTTAAAAAAGTTACAGGCTCAATCCGTACAGATTAAACCTAAAAATCAGCAGGAGTCGATGTTATGCCCAGTGTGAATTTTACTGTGAAATGGCCTAATGGGGAGCTGATTCAATATTACTCCCCCTCAACGGTGATTTATGAATATTTGTCCATCGGTCAGCGTTACCCAAGTATGCAGTTCTTGCATCAGGTTGAAAATGGTCTTCATGCCGCCTCAGAAAGGGTACGGGCGCGTTATGGCTTTTTCTGTAGTTCGGCCGTGGACAATCTGGCGATTATCAAACGCCAAGCCAAATTCTTCGGGTTAAATCCAGAAGATCAAATTGAAATTATTGAAATGAAGAATGAATGAGAGGGATATTCCATGTTAAGTATCCAAAATCAAATGTTACAGCCAAACTACGATGTAGTGATTATTGGTGGTGGTCAGGCAGGTTTATGTATCAGTCACTATTTGCAAAAAGCGGGCATTGACCATGTGATATTGGAAAAAGAATCCGAGTTGACCCATAGTTGGCGCCATAAACGTTGGGATAATTTTACCTTGGTGACACCGAACTGGCAGTGTCTATTGCCTGAACATCCTTATCAGGGGAACGACCCTGACGGCTTTATGAAAAAGCATGAAATTGTGACATATCTTGACGAATTTATTGAGAAAATTAATCCTCCCGCCATTTTAAACATTCAGGTAGAAAATGTGAAAAAAGTGGCAGCACATGAGTTTGTCATTGAAACCAATCACGGTACAACCACAGCCAAACAGCTTGTCATTGCCGCAGGCGGGTATCACACCCCGATTTATCCAAAATTAAGCGATACCTTGCCTAAACATGTGAAAGTGATGCATTCGGAAGAATATTTAAATGTCGATCAACTGCCTAAAGGTGCGGTGTTGGTGGTCGGGTCAGGGCAATCCGGCGCACAGATTGCCGAAGATTTACATCTGGCAGGCAAAAAAGTCTATTTATCGACAGGCAATGCGCCACGTTGTGCTCGCTTCTATCGTGGTAAAGATGTGGTGAAATGGCTGTTTGATATGGGTTATTACGAAACGACGGTCAAAAATCATCGTTATAGTGAAGAAGTACGTAACAGTACCAACCATTATGTTACAGGGCGTGACGGCGGGCGTGATATTGACTTGCGTAAATTTGCCTTAGAAGGTATGCAACTGTTCGGACATTTTGATGACTTTAAAGATGGTCAATTCTGGTTTAAACCCAATTTATCAGAAAACCTGAACTATGCCGATGCCACTTATAATCGCATTAATGCCTTAATTGATGAATATTTAGAGAAAAACAATATTGCAACCGATGAACCCGCCTCGGTGTATCAACCTGTTTGGCAGCCTGAGCAGGAAATCACACATATTGATTTAGCAAAAGAAAATATCACCTCAATAATTTGGTGTATTGGTTTTAGACCAGATTATTCATGGATTGATTTAGATATTTTTCAAGCCAATGGTTATCCAAAACATGACCGTGGTATTACCATTGATCCAGATGTCACGTTTATTGGTTTGCCGTGGTTATATACATGGGGTTCTGGACGTTTTCTGGGGATCGATCAGGATGCCGCCTATGTGGTACAACATATTGAACAACAAATAAGTCAGCAAAATATACATATATTGCCTACTTTAATTAAAGGTGGTAAATCTGAAATCAAAGATAAAAGAATACCTCAAATGTGAAATTCCTAACTTCGCCCAACGGAATATTTTTAAACTCTTATTTTTTCAATAAGAGCCTCATAAGGCATTTTACTTTTCAAACCACCATGTGGTCTGTAGTTGTTGTAAAATGCCTCCCACTCAACTAATTTAAATTTACTCTTCATAAAATACAGTTTTATTCTTAGCAATGAAATAGGAGAAAAAATTAAATGACAAATAAAAAACCAGTATTTTGTCAGCACGTGTGATTTTAAAATCTGGAAAAAGCAAGTTATTAATCCAAGTTAGCATGCCAGATTTCATCCTTGCTTGGGATATTCCTTCTACGCATTATTAAATCACCTCATTACCAACAGAATGAGAATTTAGAGCGTCGACTGTTGCTTCGTTGAAAGCCCGCACTTCTGTTTCATCAATGCCCTGCAACAATTCAGTGAGAGACTCCCTGCCTCTGGCAATTCTACCTGCGGGTTTGATGTTTATTCTGTCACCTAACGCTTTTACATTCAATTTTATACCTACTGCTCCACCCTGTTGACGTAAACATGTTATTGACATAATAACTTCCAATCAATGTGTAACTTTATCTTACATATTAACTGCATCACATAGTTTCACAAAGTCACACTTTTCCCTTTAAATAAAAGCTCCAACAGAATTAGGAGAAAATAGTACGCTAAGCATTAGTATCAGTTTGAACTATGCGTGTAGTGACCTGCAATTAATGGCAGTTTTCGATTACAGGTCACTACAGATATAAGCTTATTTTAGTTCACCTAGATGTAAGTAGTGATGTATAATGTTACATACTTTACTTTTTTGAGGTTTATAACATGACATTGAAAAATCAATTGGCTGACTTACAGAAAAAAGCAAAAGAAATAACTGTAAAAACTCAGAACATAGAGTATGACTTAGAAACATTAGTAAAAAAAATAGACCGTAAAACAATAAAGCTTAATCCTGATTATCAGCGCAGACATCGCTGGACAACGGAGGCTTCATCTCGGCTAATAGAAAGCCTAATACTTAACATACCTATACCTTATGTATATATATCTTTAGATGTTGATGTAGATGATGAAATCGATGATGAAGATGAACAATATAGATATTCAGTTATTGACGGCCAGCAAAGAATTACTGCAATATATGAATTTATGAAAAATAAATATCCTTTATCTGGATTAGAAGTATTATCTCCATTAAATGGCTCTTACTATAAAGATTTACCGCCATTCTTAATAAGAAGATTAGAAGAAAGAACCATTAAATGTCTCAGAATAGATTCAACTGTCGATTCACAAGTGAAATATGACATCTTTGAAAGACTTAACACAGGCGCATTAAAACTCGAGTCACAAGAGCTAAGAAATGCCATTTACAGAGGACCATTTAAAGATCTCCTAGTTGAATTATGCTTAAATAGTGATTTTAAAAAGACAACAAATCTGAGCGAGAAAAAAATAGCAAAAATGGATGATCAAGAAATCATTCTTAGATTCTTTTCACTACATTACAAAGATGGATATAAAGACTATAAATCCGGATTTAAAAAATTCCTCAACGATAAAATGGAGCTTTTTAACGGATTAGGTGAAAATGAACTAAAAGAAATGAAAGCTCTATTTGAAAATACATTCAAAAAGATTGTAAATAGCAATATTGACATACCATTTTCAAACTGGAGTAATAACAAAACAACTGGTAAAATAAAGAAAAAATCAAACTTTAATGTTGCTGTATATGACACAGTTTGCAGAATATATGTTTTAGGTAATAAAAAATTAACAAGAGAATCACTAACCGATTTCCTGTTCAGTGATCCTAGCTACGTAGAAGCTAATTCTGGAAGCTATAACGATGTATCAAAGTTAAAAGCCAGAATGACTAAAACTATGGAGTTATATAAATAATGAGAACGTTTACTGTCGACTATCTAAGTAAGCTTAATGCTCAATGGAGAGAAATTGATTACATAATTGACTTGGCAGATAAACACATACATAGCCATATTGATACATATAACAGCCTATGCCGTTCAGCTATGGTCTTATGTGTATCTCATATGGAAAATTTTTATAAGGAATTAGTGAAAAACTTCATTTCAGATATAGAAATCATAGATTTCAAATTACTTCCTGACGCAATGAAAAGGCAATTTTGTAGAAAATTTATCGGATATGACGAAAGCAGAGAAAATAATGAAAAGATAGTATCTCTAATTAAAGAATTAGAACAACATGGTAATTTCAAATTATCTTACGATGAGTTTCTTCCAAACAAAAATAAAAATCCAAAACCTAGTATTATTGAATCAATATGCGATAATTTAGGAACAAAAAAATATTTAAACAGCTGAATGGAACAATATTTTATAACGTATTCTCTATGACTGATAAGGAAATAGAGCGATTCGAAAAAATCATAGATATAGCAGCAAAAAAAAGACTATCAAAACAAGATAAGTTAGATACATTTGTGTTAATAAGAAAAACACAGTCAACACAATCACAAGACAGAAGTCTTTGGGAATCATTTTTTGATAATATTAATACAAAAAGACATGATATTGCTCATGGTAATGTTTTTGACAACTCAACATCCACATTAGAATTAAGAACAATAAAAAACAAATGTAAAATATTTCAAAAAATTTGTATTGTCATTATATTTTCAAACCTTAACTAACATCTAATTGGGTTAACTATAGAAAATAGAAAAAATAGTACCCTAAGCCAAGAGAGCATAAAATAATGCCCTACACTTTTTTATGCTCTCTAAAAACATCGATACACTGACATTAGCAGAGAAAACATCAGGAAAAACGGATTTTAAATTGACCAACAAAATAAAAAAGCTAACTAAATCACAAAAATATAAAATTATATTAAAATGTTTAATAGAGTTAACCTTATGACGGAAAAAGAAAAATAACGTTTAGTCGGATTAAAAACGATTAAAACAATAGGATTTGATTTTAATCCCATTGTCATCTCTTTTACTCTCTCTGGCTTTAAACTTAAAAAATCAAATTCCAGAAAATGAAAACAGATAAAGGTTAAAAACACTAATATAAAAGAATCAAAATTTCATATAAAAGGCCGATTTAAATCAACAAATACACTTTTCAGATAAATAGTGAATCGCATTTAATCTAAATACATTAAACATTAAAAGAGAATTTAAAATAAATCAGTGATAAAAAGAATATAATCTAAATAGGTTCATATTAAAGTGTTTCCTCGCAGCTATTTTACGAAGAAAACTATGAAAAAAATAGTAAAACGATTAATTTAATAGGATTTGAACTCTGAAAAAACAAGAGATTATCTGAAAGAACATAAAATGATATCTTATATCATCATGCTATTTACTCACTGATTTATTAAGATAAAACCATCATGATTAAACTTAAAAAAACAGGAATTTCTCTCCGAAAAAAGGATAAATAAAAAGGTAAATAGTTTCAATACCAACTGGCTGTCGCCTAAAACATCACTATAGTTTTATTAACTGTTTTAGGATGATAACTGTCATCTCATTTTTTTCAAGTTTCCCCCTATCTTTCTATGTGGATTACAAATTAAAAAGTGAGAATTATCTGGTATGTAAAAAAATATCCTAGATGTCTCCTAACACCTATGTAAAAAATGTTAAGTTATGTGATTAATATTATTTTTTTAATTTATTCATAATTGATGTAACTTTGGAATATATTTTTCACAATTATTTTTAATACTAATTCCCTCGCAGGGAAAATTTCAAGATGAATTCACCTGATATCAAAAAATCCCAACATGCCGCCTACGATCAATATATAAAAACACAAAGTAAATTGTAACTCAGATTATCAGCCTATTATACAAAAGCCTTCTTTAAGTATGTCAATGGAGAGCTCCATTACTGGTATTCTGATTCTTTCCTTCATACCTAGCATAATATAATGAGCCAAATGTTTATAATATTTGGCCCAGATTACTGAGGTTTTAGGTAAAATCCTATAACCTTCTACCTTCATATAAAGCGATATATTTTCCACAATAATCTAAATATTTATAACCTTGAAGATGCCATCTAACTCCAGCCCAATCATATATATTAGGAAAATTGCCACTATCTTTAGCAATATATTGAGTATATAAACCATTGTTATGGGACATACCAGAACTATAACAATTGTTCCACGGAATATATACGCTTGCCGATGCAGCCCCAATTCCTCCCGTTAATGTAATACCTGCTGCTAATGCACCAACTGCTAATAATTTCTTCAACATAAAAACTGCTCCTTTAATAATTTTATAATTTACATATTTTATAAATCTCACCTTAAGTGTATCGACTTCATAAAGTTTGTCAAAATTATGAGGTTATAAAAGTACTTATTTTAATCTTGGTAATATTGTAATTTAACTTTATCAAATAGAAAATTATTTACTGAGAAATATAAAATCATATGTAATAATGCATGCTAAATTATATTACAATTTTAAAATCTGCTTATATTTTTTATTTTAAATTGGGAATTTAATTTCTTATTTAAAAAAAACTCCTCAAGCAATGTGAAGGGCTCCCTGTCGATTAAACCGTTTTCAAAAGGCACAATTAAACAATCTGAATTTCACATTCATATGAATTTAGGTTGTGCTCTTTCTTTTGAAACCTTTAGTGATTATTTTGGTGATTATATTGACGAAAGGTATACTAGAAAAACCCCCTTCACAGTAAACCGCTTAATGTGAAGAGAGTTTTATCAAACTAGCATCTCTACTTTTTATTTACTTTATCTCAAACTACGCGAAATCTCCCTAAAATTTCGCTTTGCTCTCAATTAGTATTCAGGAAGGAGAATTCCGCAGATTTGTTAAACTCAGATAATCCGATGTTTCTCTAATTGAACCTGCCGCGCAGCCTCACGAGCTATACGTCTCTTACGTGCATCACAAGGTTCTGGACAATCACATACTTTCTCCACACCAATACTGCTTAAACCACCACAGCTCCCTTGTATGCTCTTACGTTTAATCATATAGCCTAACGACATTCCCGCAAAAGCCAGCAGGAAAAAAACGAAGGCGGCAATAAATACTTTCAGCACTTCCTTCCCCTTCTCATTGATTTTTCTGTAGGTATGGCTCAAAGGCTTTACTATAACGCTCTTCAAAACCATTTTTCGTTTTTATAATCATAAAAACCGGGATACTCAGATTTTCTGCCACTTCCATCCCTTTTTCCGGCCCTAAAACATTCAGTCCGGTAGACAGACCATCAGCACTCATACAAGCTGGGGCAATCACCGTAATAGAAACTAAATTATGAGAAATAGGGTTCCCCGTTTTTGGATCAATTGTATGTGAATAACGCACACCATTTTGTTCAAAGTAATTACGGTAGTCACCAGAAGTCGCTATCGACATATCCCCAGGCATTATCACTTCCTGAGCATTTTGTGCCATGCCAGTGTCAGATGGCTTTTCAATCGCAATCCGCCACGGCAGATCTTTACCATTATTACCTGATGTACGGACTTCACCGCCAATATCAACCATATAATCGTTGATATTCTGCGATTCCAGATATTCAGCAACAACATCTACGCCATAACCTTTCGCGATAGACGATAAATCGATATACAGCTCTGGAACGGTTTTAATCAGGTTATTACCTTCTATCACCAGTTTATCAATCCCAGTCCATTCACGGCGTTTTTCCAGTTCACTTGCAGAAGGGGCTTTCGTCACGTGCCCCTCAGGACCAAATCCCCATAAATTAACCAATGGGCCAACCGTCACATCCAACGCGCCATCCGTCAATTTATTAATGTAGATCGCTTCTTTAACTACTTTGGCTGTCGCAGGCGATACAGGGAATGGCCGATCAATTTGGCGACTTTGATTAAAACGACTCAATTCAGAATCAGGGCGATATGTTGACATCTGATCGTTAATCTCCTCCAGCAAACGATCAATCTCTTTTTGCAGAACCTCTGGCGAAGGAGCCGACGAACCTGTGACAAATTTAATGGAATAGTAAGTTCCCATTGTTTGCCCATGAATATTTTTCTGCTCCAGACCATCGCATGCCGCCAGCAGTAATACTGCAAATATTATCGCTATCCAGCTACTTATCTTTTTACGCACGGTTAGTTACTCTTTCCGAATTGTTAGCGCCCACAAAGTTGTGGGCGCCAGTCATTAAAATCAAACTATACCCATTATCTTTCAAACTGCCCTTTGTTGGCGGCGCTCACTCACCCCGGTCACATAGTTATCTATGCTCCCAGGGATTCGCTCCCTTGCCGTCGCGATGCGTCTTGAAATCCATAGGGTATATTTATGGCCTATCAGCCACCGAAATCATCCAGCATGATGTTTTCATCCTCGACACCAAGATCTTTCAACATCTTGATCACTGCGGCATTCATGACCGGAGGCCCACACATGTAGAACTCGCAATCTTCAGGAGCCGGATGATCCTTCAAGTAATTCTCATATAGAACATTATGGATAAAGCCGGTGTAACCATCCCAGTTGTCTTCAGGCAATGCATCAGATAGGGCTACATTCCAGGTAAAGTTTTCATTTTCAGCCGCTAGCTGATCAAAATCCTCGGTATAGAACATTTCACGTTTAGAGCGGGCGCCATACCAGAAGCTAATCTTACGTTTGGAATTCAATCGCTTAAGCTGGTCAAAGATATGAGAGCGCATTGGCGCCATCCCTGCGCCACCACCAATGAAGATCATCTCCGCAGCAGTATCTTTCGCGAAAAATTCACCGAACGGGCCAGAAATAGTCACTTTATCACCGGGTTTCAGTGACCAAATATAAGAAGACATAATTCCCGGAGGCGCTTCCGAATTTCTTGGCGGCGGCGTCGCAATACGCACGTTAAGCATGATAATACCGTGCTCTTCTGGGTAGTTTGCCATTGAGTAAGCACGAACTGTTGGCTCTTTCACCTCAGAAACAAAACGGAATAAATTAAATTTATCCCAGTCCTCACGGTATTCCTCCGGCACATCATAATCCGCGTAACGAGCAGTATGTGGTTCAGCTTCAATCTGAATATAGCCACCGGCACGGAAAGGCACAACTTCCCCATCAGGGATTTTCAATTTCAGCTCTTTAATGAAAGTTGCTTTGTTATCGTTAGAGATAACTTCACATTCCCATTTCTTAACACCGAAGATCTCTTCCGGTAACTTAATTTTCAGGTCCTCTCTTACATTGACCTGACAAGCCAGACGACAACCCTCTTTCGCTTCACGCTTACTAATGTGAGAAAGTTCTGTTGGCAGAATGTCGCCACCGCCATCTTTAATCTTTACGCGACACTGACCACAAGAGCCACCACCACCACAAGCAGAAGAGACAAAAATACCCTGGCTTGACAACATATTTAGTAATTTATCACCAGCAGGAGCAGTAAAGCTCTTTTCCGGATCACCATTAACTTCAACCCTAATATCCCCAGTGTTAACTAACTTTGATTTCGCGAACAAAATCAGCGCCGTCAGTACCAACACAATTAGGGTAAACATCACTACGCCTAAAATTATTATATCCATGAACGCTTCTCGCCTTTATAACTGCACACCAGAGAAGGACATAAAACCCAATGCCATCAAACCCGTAGTGACAAAGGTGATCCCCAATCCTTTCAGACCTGCCGGAACATCAGCATATTTCATTTTTTCACGAATAGAAGCCAGCAGAACAATTGCCAACATCCAACCTACACCTGAGCCAAAACCATATACGATGGATTCAGAAAAGTTATAGTCACGTTGCGCCATGAAAGAGACGCCACCAAAAATCGCACAGTTAACGGTAATCAGCGGTAAAAAAATGCCGAGCGCGTTATAGAGTGAAGGGAAATAACGATCAAGGATCATTTCGAGAATCTGCACTAATGCAGCAATCACGCCAATAAACGTAATAAAGTTTAAGAAGCTAAGATCAACCCCTTCAACCAGTGCGCCGTCACGCAATACCAAGTTATACACCAGGTTATTAGCAGGAACGGAAATCCCTAAAACCACCGTGACGGCAATACCCAGACCAAACGCTGTTGTGACATTTTTCGACACAGCCAAAAAAGTGCACATACCGAGGAAGAAAGCCAACGCCATATTCTCAATAAAGACAGCGCGGACAAACAGGCTTATAAAATGTTCCATGTTGTCAGTTACTCCTTATCAACCTGCGCCGGTTTCAACGTCCTCAGACCCCAAATCAGCATACCAATAATGAAAAACGCGCTAGGTGCTAACAAGAACAAACCATTAGGCTGATACCAACCACCATTTTGTACCGATTCCATCACGGTAATTCCGAACAGTTTGCCGGAACCAAACAGCTCACGCAGGAAACCAACCATTACCAGAATAACGCCGTAACCCAGACCATTACCGATACCATCCATAAAGCTCTCAATAGGCGGAGACTTCATCGCATAAGCTTCTGCACGTCCCATCACGATACAGTTAGTAATGATAAGGCCAACAAATACAGACAACTGCTTGGAAATTTCATAAGCATAAGCCTGCAAAATCTGATCTACCACGATAACCAGTGATGCAATAATAGCCATCTGGACAATGATTCGCACACTGCCAGGGATGTAATGACGGATCAACGAGATAAAAAAGCTGGAAAAGGCAGTAACCAATGTTACCGCTATCGTCATTACCAATGCCGTTTCCAGCTTGGTTGTTACCGCCAACGCTGAACAGATCCCCAGAACCTGCAATGCAATCGGGTTGTTATCCAAGAGTGGCCCAAGAAGGACTCGTTTTATTTCTTTACTATCAGCCATCTTTCAACGCTCCTTCGCGTACTTTTTTCAGGAACGGACCAAAACCGTTATCCCCTAACCAGAAATTAAACATGTTCTGGACACCGGTAGAGGTGAGAGTCGCACCAGACAAGCCATCAACACCATAAACGTCATCGGCAGCAGCGCCGCCACGAACAATTTTGATCGCCGGATTGCCTTCATCGTTATACAGTTTTTTACCTATCCACTTTTTACGCCATTGTGGGTTATCCACTTCTCCCCCCAACCCCGGCGTTTCACCATGCGAATAATAAGTGATACCGCGGGCCGTTTTGCCGTCTACGTCAACGGAGATAAAAGCATACATGACAGACCACAGGCCAGAACCATAAACAGGCAAAACGATTTCGCGCGTTTTACCCTGCTCATTCTTCACCAGATAGATTTCGGCCATATTGGCGCGACGGCGAATTTTCGCCAAATCCTTTTCAGGCGGTAATGCAATACTCGTATCATCACTGCGCAACGCATCGTTCAGGTTAAACTTGCCCTGACTACTTTCAAGCGTTGCAGTATCCAGATTCAACAACTCGGTTTTAATACGGCTTTTGAACGTTTCTTTAACTTCATCAGCACTCATCTGGGGATTGAGTAGTCCAGCAACATCGAGGATATTACGCTGTTTATCCATCAATTTTTGTTCCTGTTGCTGAGATTTCAGCCCTACCGCAGAACCTGCTACAACAATTGAACAAACGAGACATAGCACAAAAACAACGATAAATGTTCTGCCGACGCTGTCATTATTTTTGGGTTTATCATTAGCCACGGGCTTTTCTCCGCTTAATATTGGCTTGCACTACCAGATAGTCAAACAATGGCGCAAACAGGTTTGCGAACAGAATCGCCAACATCATACCTTCTGGATATGCCGGGTTAACCACCCTGATCAGAACACACATCACACCAATCAGAATGCCGTACCACCATTTACCTTTATTAGTAAATGAAGCGGATACCGGATCGGTCGCCATAAAGATCATACCAAAAGCGAAACCACCCAGAACCATATGCCAATACCACGGCATAGCAAACAATGGGTTAGTCGCTGAACCGATAGCATTGAATAGGTAGGAAGTTGCAACCATACCCAACATCACCCCGGCGACAATGCGCCATGAAGCAATCCGGGTAAACAGAATGATTGCACCGCCGATGAAAATCATCAGCGTAGAGACTTCACCGATAGAGCCAGGAATATTACCAATGAAAGCATCCATCCAGGTAACAGGCTGACCGGTAACGGTATTCACTAATCCTTGGCTGCCACCAGCCGCCCATTGAGATAACGGGGTCGCGCCAGAAAAGCCATCAGCCGCAGTCCATACCAAGTCACCTGAAATTTGCGCCGGATAAGCAAAGAACAGAAAAGCGCGGCCAGCCAGCGCCGGGTTCAAGAAGTTACGACCTGTACCACCGAAAACCTCTTTCGCAATTACAACACCGAATGTAATACCTAGCGCCGCCTGCCACAGAGGAATAGTGGGTGGAACAATCAACGCAAACAAAATAGAAGTAACGAAAAACCCTTCATTAATTTCATGTTTACGGATAATGGCAAACAATACTTCCCAGAAGCCGCCAACCACAAATACCACGATGTAAATAGGTAAAAAGTAAGTTGCGCCAAGCAACATTTCGCTACACCAGCTAGCGCCTGGCGTCAGTGATGCGCCGAAAAACTGAGCAACACGATAGTGCCAGTCAGATGCCAGAATTTGCTGTAATTCTGCGCCACTGTATAAATGGTACAACGCAGGGATCGCCTGCTGACCAACGTTATACATTCCCCAGAACATTGCCGGAAATACCGCCAGCCATACCATGATCATCATCCGCTTTAGATCGATAGCATCACGGACATGGGCACGGCCGGAAGTTACTGTACCTGGTGTATAGAAAACCGTCGTTACCGCTTCATACAACGGATAATATTTTTCTAATTTGCCCCCGGGCTCAAAGTAGTGCTCAATTTTTTCAAAATAGTTTTTCAGGCCCATGAAATCATCCTTCCTGCTCAATCTTAGTCAGCACTTCGCGCAGTACCGGACCATATTCATATTTGCCAGGACAGACATAGGTACAAAGCGCCAAGTCTTCCTCATCTAACTCCAGACAACCTAGTGCCTGAGCGCTATCGGTATCACCCGCTAGCAAATCCCGCAGCAAATGCGTTGCCATGATATCCAAAGGCATAACACGCTCATAGTTGCCGATTGGCACCATAGAACGTTCACCGCCATTCATTGTGGTTGAAAAATCAAAACGCTTATTTTTCAGGAAATGACCAATGGTGGTACGGGTAATAGAAAATTTATCGGTACCCGGCATGATCCAACCAAATAGCTCTTTTTCGCGGCCTTCACGCAAAACAGAAACTAAAGTGTGGAAACGACCAAGATAATGGTGAACTTCATCCGACTGAGTACCGCACAATACGGAACCCGAAATAATACGGTTTTCCCCCTCTTTTAGCTGACCCCGAGTTAACTCAAGTAGATCAGCCCCCAAACAAGCACGTATAAGACGTGGTTTTTCAACCTGCGGGCCTGCCAGTGCAATGACACGATCGGTATAAAGTGTGCCAGTAGTGAATAATTTACCGATAGCAATCACATCCTGATATCCCAAGTGCCATACCGTTTTCGTCGCACTGACAGGTTCAATGAAGTGAATGTGAGTTCCAGCTAATCCCGCAGGGTGCGGACCAAAAAATTGATTATAAGTGATTCGCGCATTATTACCGACATTCGGCAAGCTTCCTGCACTATGGCAAACATGGACTTTACCTTCGGTCAGTTTAGTCAGCACATTCAGGCCATCAACAAAAGCCTCTTCCTCGGCAGCAATAATAACCTGTGGATTTGCAGCCAAAGGCTGAGTATCCATAGCGGTCACAAAAATTGCTTTTGGCGAGGAACCGGGAGCAGGGCTTCGGCTATAAGGACGAGTACGCAATGCAGTCCATAACCCGGAATCAATCAGATTCTTTTCCACTTGTTCTCGGGATAACTGAGAAAGTTGGGAACGATCATAACGGGCAAAATCAACCTGTTCGTCTCCCGTTATCTCAATCACGATTGACTGCAAAATACGTTGTTCACCACGATTAATCGCCACAACCTGCCCACAGGCCGGACTGGTGAAAACAACACCTGGATTCTTTTTATCTTCAAAAAGAATCTGGCCCTTCTTAACATGCTCACCTTCTTTAACCAACATAGAAGGACGCATTCCAACATACTCTTCACCCAACAGTGCTACATGGCGAATCGTCGGACCGTCTTCTATTACTTGAGCAGGCGCTCCTGCAATCGGGAGGTCGAGTCCTTTTTTAATTTTAATCATAAGATTTGCACAAGTTTATCAATTAAATCATATGCTACAGATTACCTGGTGGTAACATAGCCACTCTATAAAAAACCCCTTAAGTCACGAATCGTGCTCAGGTTATAATTCTCCGATAATTGTTACGATTTTCTTTAATCTCCGGGCGGTAATTTTAACATCTCCCTTCTTAGGCTGTCTGACTAATCAA
Organism: Photorhabdus aballayi; assembly: GCF_026153155.1. Classification (NCBI taxonomy): domain Bacteria; kingdom Pseudomonadati; phylum Pseudomonadota; class Gammaproteobacteria; order Enterobacterales; family Morganellaceae; genus Photorhabdus; species Photorhabdus aballayi. The sequence continues at coordinate 68,559 of NZ_JAPFCD010000019.1, forward strand.
GTGATTTAGTTCAAGCAAACAGGAATAATTTTGACGCTGAACGATTAATAGATCGCAAAAAACGAATAATTATATCACCTTTACCGACAACTGATTGTATTTTAACCTAACAATCACTTTGTAGTGATAAAGTTACCGTCATCATTTTCTATTCACAAAGTCGATGACTCATGGCAATCTTAAGCTAAATTTTTAGTCAGCCCGTTACAGCGCTATACGGTAGTCACATGAAAAAAACCGCAGCTCTTCCTGCAATAATATTGTGGATATTTAGTTCATTCATTCCTGTCTATGCTCAGGATACTTTAGTTCAATTGAAGCAAAATTCCCCTGTACAAACCGGCTCTCCTGTCTTTATCCAAATATTCAAAGAAGAGCGGATACTGGAGCTTTATACTAAAAATAGTCATGGAAGCTACCAACTGTCTAAAAGCTACCCCATCTGTAATTACTCAGGCGGCCTTGGTCCCAAAACCACAGAAGGCGATCTGAAAAGCCCAGAAGGATTTTATCGTGTAAAAACCCATCAACTCAATCCAAATAGTCGGTATTACCGATCTATTAATCTGGGATTTCCAAATGAATACGATAAATTCAGAGGCTATTCCGGCAACTATTTAATGATCCACGGAGAGTGTAAATCTGTCGGTTGCTACGCTATGACTAATGGTTACATGGATGAGATCTACTATTATGTAGAAAATGCATTATTGCGCGGGCAATACGAAATTAATATCAGTATTTATCCATTCAGAATGACACCACAGAATATGTTACGCCACCGTTCATCCTCCCATTATATGTTTTGGCTACAATTACAACCGGCCTATGACTATTTTGCAAAAAATCATCGGCCGGCAACTATCAACGTCATTAACGGTCAATATGTAGTTAATGCTACACCTAACAAATCGCCACTTTTGCAGCATCAATCACAATACGCGTTCACCAAGATGAAATAGCGCATAGCAACCCGGCTCAATACGATGCCAAGCTTCATTGCCAGTTAACGGTTGGGTCACAATAACAGAAACAACATCATCCGGTTGTGTATGCTGTTGAAAATCAATTTCAACATCCTGATCCAGAAGTTTTGCTTTTCCAAACGGTGCCCGACGGGTAATCCAATAGAGGTTGGTTGAGCAATATGCCATCACAAAACGCCCATCTGACAGCAACATATTGAATACGCCTTTTTTGCTGAGTTCGTCTGCCAGTGAGGCGATAAAACGAAAAACCTGAGGCCAGTTGGAAGGGGTTCTTGGATATTTTTGTGCAAGTTGATGCAAAATCCAGCAAAAAGCATGTTCACTATCCGTTTGCCCAACGGGACGATACTGACCAGTTTCAAGCTGCCGATAGCCCCGAAGCTGCCCATTATGGGCATAAGTCCAGTTACGTCCCCACATTTCGCGGATGAAAGGATGAGTATTTTCCAACGCAACATTACCGCGGTTAGCTTGCCGGATATGAGAAACCACTACTCTGGATTTAATTGGATACTCTTGTACGAAGCGAGCAACGGGCGAATTGTAACTTGGTTGATGATCTTTAAATGTGCGACAGCCCCGCCCCTCATAAAATGTGATCCCCCAACCATCCTTATGGGGCCCGGTATGACCACCCCGTTGAATCAGACCACCTAAACTAAAGCAGATATCTGTTGGCACATTTGCACTCATGCCAAGTAACTCACACATTGCTCACCTCTGTAGCCTATAAAATCAGGCTTTAACCATCTCTTTTTCGATAAGTTGAATCAGGATATGAATAACTTTGATATGAATTTCCTGAATACGATCTGCATAACCAAAATGCGGGACACGGATTTCCACATCAGCGGTTCCTGCCATTTTACCGCCATCCTTGCCTGTCAGTGTAATGACTTTCATACCTTTTAAGCGGGCAGCTTCAACTGCTTTGATAATATTACCGGAGTTACCGGAAGTAGAGAGACCTAACAATACATCTCCCTCTTTCCCAACGGCTTCCACATAACGAGAAAAAACAAATTCATACCCGAAATCATTACTGACACAGGAAAGGTGACTGACATCAGAAATCGCAATCGCTGGATAGCCAGGGCGATTTTCGCGGTAACGGCCTGTCAATTCTTCTGCAAAATGCATCGCATCACAATGCGAACCCCCATTACCGCAGGACAGTACCTTGCCACCTGCTTTAAATGAATCAGCCAGTAATACTGCTGCTTTTTGAATTGCTTCAATATTTGCATCGTCGCTTAAAAACTTTGCCAGCGTATCCGCGGCTTCGTTCAATTCACTACGGATCAGGTCTTGATACATAGGCTCCTCACTTCGGTCAGGTAATCTTTAATGTTGTGCCGGATGGCAGTTTACCGGATCAAGAGAATTGAAAGAAGACAACATCACGTTTCTGGAGAATTAATCCGCTGCCGATCACCTTGAGTTTGTGAGCTACATTGTAATTAAGATGTAAAGATATTGCTAAAAACAATTTCCTGGTCTAAAAAGAGAAGAACATCACAACAGGTCCGACCTCTGATGACTTACCTGACCCTGAGATTAACCAGGAGCTTTTATTATGACCACATTGAGTATTATTCTATTCTTAGTATTGATTGGGATACTTTGCTATCACAAAGTCAATCTCAGTCTCAGCAGCCTACTGCTCCTTGTCTATACCGTCTTGATGGGCGCTATTGATGCATGGAGTTACTGGATGTTGTTACCAATGGCCATTATTCTGTTCCCACTGAATTTTGCGCCAATGCGCCACTCCTTACTTACTGTTCCGGCCTTAAAAGCCTTCCGTAAGGTGATGCCAAGTCTATCTCGCACGGAAAAAGAAGCTCTTGACGCAGGTACTACCTGGTGGGAAGGCGAACTGTTCCGCGGTAAACCCGACTGGAAAAAATTGCATGACTATCCAAAGCCTCAGTTAACCGCTGAAGAACAAGCATTTCTGGATGGTCCGGTAGAAGAAGCTTGCCGTATGACCAATGACTTCCAGATAAGCCATGAACTTGCTGATTTACCACCTGAGTTATGGCGTTACCTGAAAGAGCACCGTTTCTTTGCCATGATCATTAAAAAAGAGTATGGCGGCCTGGAATTCTCAGCCTATGCACAGGCACGAGTGCTGCAAAAATTGGCGGGGACATCCGGCATTCTGGCAATTACCGTAGGTGTACCTAACTCTCTCGGCCCTGGTGAATTGTTACAGCATTATGGCACCGAAGAACAGAAGAACCGCTATCTACCCGGGCTTGCCCGTGGCGAAGAGATCCCATGTTTCGCATTGACCAGCCCGGAAGCTGGCTCTGATGCCGGATCAATCCCTGATACAGGCGTAGTCTGCATGGGAGAATGGCAAGGTGAGCAAATTCTGGGTATGCGCCTGACCTGGAACAAACGCTATATCACACTTGCACCTATCGCAACCGTACTCGGTCTGGCTTTCAAACTGTCTGACCCTGACCGTTTATTGGGCGACAAAGAAGAATTGGGTATTACCTGTGCATTGATTCCAACCAATGTACCGGGAGTAGAAATTGGTCACCGTCATTTCCCACTGAACGTTCCGTTCCAGAATGGGCCAACTCGCGGTAAAGATATCTTTGTCCCCATTGACTATATCATTGGCGGGCCCAAAATGGCCGGACAAGGTTGGCGTATGCTGGTTGAGTGTCTGTCTGTCGGCCGTGGTATCACTCTGCCGTCAAATGCAACCGGCGGTTTGAAAAGTGTTGCAATGGCGATTGGCGCATACTCTTATATCCGTCGCCAATTCAAAATGCCAATCGGTAAAATGGAAGGGATTGAAGAACCACTGGCACGCATTGCCGGTAACGCCTATTTGATGGATGCCGCTGCAACGCTTGCAACAACCGGTATTATGCTAGGTGAAAAACCCTCTGTGTTATCCGCTATTGTGAAATATCACTGTACTCACCGGGGCCAACGCTCAATTATTGACGCAATGGATATTGCCGGTGGTAAAGGTATTTGCCTTGGTCCATCCAACTTCCTTGCTCGCGCTTATCAAGGCGCGCCTATCGCCATTACCGTTGAAGGCGCCAATATTCTGACCCGTAACATGATTATCTACGGTCAGGGAGCTATCCGCTGCCATCCTTATGTACTTGATGAAATGGCTGCGGCGGAAAATAACCGTATTAAAGACTTTGATAAGGCACTGTTTAGTCACCTTGGTCACGTTGCCAGTAACATGTTACGCAGCTTCTGGCTCGGCTTAACCAATGGCCGCACCAGCAGCACGCCGGTCAGTGATGCAACACGCCGTTACTATCAGCAATTAAACCGCCAGAGTGCCAACCTTGCGCTATTATCAGATGTAGCAATGGGTGTATTAGGCGGTAGCCTGAAACGCCGTGAACGTGTCTCTGCCCGTCTTGGCGATGTTCTGAGTCAAACTTATCTGGCTTCCGCGACTTTGAAACGCTATGAAGATGAAGGTCGTCAAAAAGAAGATTTACCGCTAGTTCAGTGGGCCGTTCAAGATAGCTTATATCAGGCAGAACAGGCGATAGATAATTTACTGAGTAACTTCCCGAATCGTCTGGTTGCTGGTCTGATGCGTGTTATCGTCTTCCCTCTAGGACGTGTACATTCAGCGCCATCTGACCGTCTGGATCACAAACTGGCCCAGATTTTACAACAACCTTCGGCTACCCGCGATCGCATTGGCCGAGGTCAATATCTGACACCAAGCGAACACAATCCTCACGGATTATTGGAAGAAGCGCTGCACGACATTATTGCCGCAGAACCGATTCATGCCCGTTTGAGTCGCGAAGCAGGTAAACGCCTTGGCTTTACTCGCCTGGATAAACTGGCAGAACGCGCACTCGCAGAACGTAAGATCACGCCAGACGAGGCCGCAATTCTAAAACGTGCTGAAGCAAGCCGTCTACGTTCTATTAATGTCGATGAGTTTGAACCAGAAGCACTGGCTGTTCCTGCTCACATTGAAAAGCGGAGAACAGAAGCCGCTTAAAATTAATGAATTAAAGAGAGTTCTAAATTAATCACGGGGCGATATCTTAACAAATATCGCCCCGTATTTTATGACGTAGACATAGAAGCAAAAGATACTTCTTCCAATGCTAACAACTCTTCAATTGTTTGACGGCGGCGTATTAATCGAGGCTCGCCATTAACAAACAGCACCTCAGAGATCAGCGGACGACTATTGTAATTGGAGGACATCGACGCACCATAGGCACCAGTGTCATGAAAAACTAAATAGTCGCCAACTTGCACAGGAGGCAACGCTCTTGGCGCTACCCCCCCGCCCTCAACCTGCGTAAAAATATCACCGGATTCACATAACGGCCCCGCAACTAATGTTTCCCGCAATGGCAATCGCTCAATCTCACGTCCATCAGCAGGCAAAACTGAGATATGGTGATAACTGCCATACATTACTGGACGCATTAAGTCATTGAACCCCGCATCCACTAGAACATAATTACGGTTCCCCATCTGCTTAACCGCCCGAACTTCTGTCATCAGAACGCCAGATTCTGCTACCAAAAAACGCCCCGGTTCAATTTCTAGCTCAATTTTATGACCTAAATGCTGCTCAATTCTTTTACGAGCATCATCCCACAACCCAAAATAATGAGCGATATTGATTCGCTCATCTCCCTGATGATAAGGAGTCGATAAACCCCCGCCGGCTGAAATTGCCTGAATATCTTCGCCACAAAGAATAACCTGTTCAACCATCGCATTGCACACACTGGCAAGGTGATGATAATCGACACCAGAACCGATATGCATATGTAAACCAAGCAATTTCAATCCATAGTAGCGGATTTTCTCAATTGCCTGTGGAACATCCTGATACCAAATACCATGTTTACTGTTTTCCCCTCCCGTATTCGTCTTCTGGCTATGACCATGACCAAACCCAGGATTAATCCGCAACCATACCGGATGCCCTTGTTTACATTGACCAATCTGTTCCAACATATCGATAGAACCCGCATTAACCGGAATATCCAATTCGGTTACTCTTTGCAACGTCGGCCCATCGATTAAATCAGCAGTGAAAACAATGTCTGCTATTTCTTGCCCTGGACAAAATCCAGCCCGTAAAGCACGCTCAATTTCTCCTAGTGAAACAGCATCAACTTTCACACCATATTCACGCATCAAGCGCAAAATATGAGTATTAGAACAAGCCTTCTGAGCAAACCTAATTACATCAAATTGATATAATGATTTGATTTTTTGAATAATTGTTTCACTATCGTAAACCCATAATGGAGTACCATATGTCTCTGGTAGGAGACTCAAATTCTCTGGTATCAAATTAGGACAATTATTGCGGGTAAAAGCGCTCATCAGGGTTCCTCTCACAAAGTCGACAAATAACCTATTATTGGCAGGAAAAAGCAGGAATAAAAATATCCATTTCGTTATAGTCTATTCATCTGTGATATAGAATTATCATTTGAAGGAACAATTTATGTCTTCTTGTTCATGGCGCCATATTGAAATCTTCCATGCGGTAATGACGACAAAAAACCTGACAGAAGCGGCTATTTTATTACAAACATCACAACCAACAGTCAGTCGTGAATTAGCACGATTCGAGCATCTAATAAAATTCAAATTGTTTGACCGAGTAAAAGGTCGCCTGCATCCAACAGCACAAGGATTGCGCCTTTTTGAAGAAGTCCAGCGCTCTTATTATGGACTCGAAAGAATAATGAATGCGGCTGACAATATACGTAAATTTCAACATGCTCAGCTTTCCATCGCCTGCCTGCCGGTATTTTCTCAATCACTATTACCGAAAGTTTGCCGCCACTTCACCCGTCAATACCCCGATACTAACTTAACAATCATCCCTCAGGAATCACCGCTACTGGAAGAGTGGCTCTCCGCTCAACGCCATGATCTAGGTCTAACAGAACATTTGCAGACACCACCCGGTACGCAGAGAGAAACACTGATCACGCTAAATGAAATTTGCGTATTGCCCGCCGCTCATCCCCTCAGTCATAAACCGTTATTGACTCCCGAAGATTTCAGCGAACAAAATTTTATTAGCCTTTCGATAACGGATAGCTATCGTCAACTCATTGATGGGGTATTTGCAGAACACCGTATTCGCCGCCGCATGATTATGGAAACTCACAGTGCTGCATCAGTATGTGCAATGGTGCGCGAAGGCATTGGTGTTTCTATTGTCAACCCACTGACCGTACTCGATTATCTAGACAGCCACGGCAAATCTGAAATATGCGCTCGCCCATTCAGTCTCAACATTCCTTTTACTGTCAGCCTGATAAAGCCCATTCACCGCCCTTCTTCTGCCCCAGTGGATACTTTTATTGAACACTTAAAAGCACAAATTGCCCTGTTTCCTCAAAAACTAAAGTCAGCTTTTCAGCATTAGCGCTTGCCAGTAAGGAGAAGCAGCAAACCATTGCACCAGGAAATCCAGTAATGCCCTCAGCGTTGCTGGCATATTTTGACGGCTGGCATAAATACCATAAATTCCCATAGCCTGAGGTCGATATTCTGGCAACAACTGAATCAATTTTCCTGACGCCAAATGCGAAGCAACAGAATAATAGGGTTGCATGGCGATTCCCGCACCTTGCAATGTTGCTTCCATTAATACCATCGATTCATTGGCACTCAAAGTACCGCTAACAGGAACAGAATATTTTTCCCCTCGACGTTCGAATAACCAAAGGCTTTTGCCAAAAAAGTTATAAGTCATACAGTTATGCAGGGCTAAATCAGCAGGCTTTTGAGGGAGCATTTTTCCCATCAGGTAGGAAGGGGCAGCGCAAACCACAGAATGACATGTCGATAACGGTCTGGCGATCAAATTCGGCTCTAAGTTATTCGTGATACGCAATGCTAAATCTATCCGCTCCTCGACCAAATTTATTGCCTTATTGCTCATTTGCATATCAATGGCTATCTGAGGATAAAGCTGCATAAATTCAGGAATCGCCACAGACAATGCGCTCACCGCCAGAGATTGAGAACTGCTTATTCGCAGAAGACCACTCAGCTCCTGCGCTTCTACTGGTTGATGAACCGGAATCTCTTCCGCCAATTGCAATAACTTACGACTGCGCTGATAGGCGATCTCTCCTGCCGATGTCAGGCTGATCTTTCTCGTTGTACGATGTAACAGACGCACTCCCGCCCATTTCTCCATTTCAGCCAGATAACGAGATACCATTGCCCGAGACATATCTAACCGTTCCGATGCGGCAATCATGCTGCCTTGTTCTACAATTATAGTGAACACTTGCGCAGCAGTGACTCTATCCATCAATTAGCTCGATTTATGCAACAAATAATTGCCAATTATGCGGTTTTTTCATCGAAAAACGCAACTTATTATGAACCTTGCTATACACAACATCAGGAATTCAATCATGACTCGCAAAACAACATTAAATATTGCGCTGGCAGGTATCCTTTCCTTGGGTACTATTTCTCTGGCACAAGCCACTAACCTAAAACTGGATGTTTTCAATCCAGGTGAAAGAAGCGTATTTCCCGTCTCTTCTGAGCTCATCATCGGTGATAGAGAAGTTGTACTGATCGATGCTCAGTTCCAAAAAAATGATGCTGAAGCACTGGCCAGAAGAATTAAGTATACCGGCAGAAAACTGACAACTATCTATATCAGTCAGTCTGATCCTGATTTCTATTTTGGCCTTGATACACTGACCAAAGCGTTCCCTAACGCAAAAGTCATTGCATCACCAGAAACCATTAAAGAAATCAAAAAGACCAAAGATGGCAAACTGGCTTATTGGGGAGGTGTTCTGAAAGAACAGGCCCCAAAAAAAGTTATCGTGCCGCAACCACTGGAATGTAACACTTTTACAGTTGACGGTGAAAAGCTGATCGTCGAAGGTCTTGATGGCCCTGCGGCTGACCGCACTTTCGTTTGGATACCTAAACTAAAAGCGGTAGTTGGCGGCGTCACTGTTTCAAGCAACATTCATGTCTGGATGGCAGATACACAATCTAAAGAATCCCGTAAAAATTGGATGCAGACATTAGATCGTATAAAAGATCTGAAACCGACAACTGTGGTTCCGGGACATTTCATTGGTAACACCCCAATGACGTTGGAATCCGTTCATTTCACGCAAGAATACCTGACTATTTTTGAGAAAGAGCTGGCAAAAGCGAAAGATTCAAAAGCGCTAATAGCCGCAATGGAAAAGCACTATCCAAAACTTGGAGATAAATCCAGTCTTGAATTAAGTGCTAAGGTGCTGAAAGGCGAAATGAAGTGGCCCCAGTAAATAAATTAACTCTTTTTTAGGAATGAGTATTTTTAGGAACAAGTATTTTTAGGAATAAGTAATATGCCCGGAATGACTCTGCATTATATCTATGATCCACTATGTGGCTGGTGTTATGGCGTTTCCTCTCTGATACAAGCAGCAAAAGAGGTCGCAAATGTAAAAATTGAATTGCATGGCGGCGGAATGCTGACAGGTGATAACAGACGCCAAATAGACAGCACATGGCGTGATTATGTTCTTAGTCAGGATAAACGGATCGCAAGCCTTACCGGGCAAACTTTCAGTGAGCAGTATGTCGCACTGTTAAATGATAAATCACTGATTATGGATTCATTGCCACCAATATCAGCCATTATTGCAGCAGAAAAATTGGCTGGTAAAGGTGTCGACATGTTACTGGCAGTACAAAAAGCGCATTATGTTCGTGGATTAAAAATCAGCAAAACTGAAACATTATTGAACTTAGCAAATGAATTGCAGCTTGATTCAGTACTCTTTCAGCAAGAGCTTACACTGAATAATGAATCAGAAAGTCTCCAACACATTAGGAAAAGCCGTGAACTATTGGCAGCAGTTGGCGGCTCAGGCTTCCCTACGTTTATTTTAGAAAATAACAGAAATGAGCTATCTATTATTTCTCTTGATAAATACCTGGGACAACCCAAACGTTGGCAAGATGCGTTGATTCACGATCAGTTTTAATACCACAATTTTAACTACTGGCGCCCATACATTTTCAGCTATCGGGCGCCATCCACGACAACCCATCCACTCCCAATAAATGCATATAGATCATGATGGCCGCAGAAATGGCTATATATGGGCCAAAAGCAACAGACTCTTGGTAATTTTTTCGTATTCTCCACATGCAAAAATACCCAATAAGACCAAACAGTGAAGATAAAAACATTAATAAAGGAATGGCGCCAATCCCCAACCAAGCACTAACCGCCGCCATTAACTTAAAATCACCATAGCCTAGTCCTTCTTTATGACAAATTATTCTGAATAACCAATAGAGCGACCATAAAATTAAATACCCCGCAATCGCACCTGTCACAGCTTGTTCGATAGGCACAAAAGTTTGATTCAAATTCAGTAATAACCCTAACCATAAAAATAGATAATTTATTATATCTGGCAATAATTTAATTTTTATATCAATAAAAGACAATATAATTAGCATCCAAACAAATATCAAAGCAACATACAAATTAAAATTCCATGGAAAATAAATCATAAAGAAAGCCGTTGTAAACAACGTCACTAACTCAACCTGAAAATAACTAAAAACTATTTTCTCATATCCATAAATAATTTTAATAAATACAAACATCACTTTATTTAAAGTTATTCCGGACACTATTCCAACCAAAATAGCTAAAACAATCACCTCAGCATTAAAATCCATTTAATAAAACACCTCCAAATTAATTATATAATGAATATTTTAATTAAGTAATAAAACAAATGTTCATTATGTTTTTTGGCATAAAAAGATAATAATAAACACCTCTACTTTAAAACAACAAAATAAATATAAAACAGTCAAATTAAATATAAATCTGCGAGCAGACTCGCAACATTTATTCAGAGATAACAATCTGCATCGAGATAGCTTGATAATTGGATTAAGCCTCCCTTATCATACCCTCCATTATTTATTGCTTTA